>NZ_JAEMUE010000040.1:0-5098 GCF_018342435.1 Neochlamydia sp. AcF65 | reverse complement strand
AATCTTGTAAAGAGTCGAAAGGTTATGTTTAATGATAGGTTCTTCTTTTCTTTGATCAAACTTCAATAAAGAGGGAAACTTTAAACCAAACAAAGCAAGGCCACTCATCAGACAATCAACAAGAGGAACTTTGGCTTTCTTTGAAGAAACGCTGGGCTTGTCATCCGTCATGGTTAGTGACCCAGGGTCGGCAGTTTTAGTGACCCACCCCCTCGTCACCTTTAGTGACCCACCCTAGCTACCAAAATTTTTTTTCTTTATTTCTCTTAAACTGCATAAATCTTCATGGGACAATCTTTTTTCATCTTGTCCCGAAAAGGAGATTTTATGCCAAGGAAGAGAAATATGGTAGAATTACAACAAGTCATTTTTCGACTAAAATTAAAGCAAAGCATTCGCTCTATTAATCGCGATACCGGTATTCATCGTACGATTATCCGTAATCTCAATAAAGTTGCCAACAACAGCGGGTGGTTATCTAACGATAGATCTATCCCCTCTGAAAATGAAATTCACCAGGCTCTCATAGCTTTTAATTTAAAAAAATCTTCAAAACCGCATGACTTAGATTTTTTTAACCATTTAATTAAAGAGTGGTTAGCAAAGAACCATAGTTTTGTGGTCATTCATAAGCTTATTCAAGAGTACATCACGTGCAGTGAATCAACTGTACGAAGATTCATCCATCAACACTTTCCTAAACAAATTCAACCTATAATGATCAGACAGCATATTCCCGGTGAATATGCGGAAGTAGATTTTGGCTATCTAGGTTTATGTTTTGATCCTGAAAGTGGTAAAAATCGTCGCGCTTGGGTCTTTTCTTTAAGGCTTCGCCACTCACGCAAAGCCTATCGCGAAGTTGTTTTTGATCAGAGCAGCAAGACATTTTTAGCCTGTCATATCCATGCTTTTGAATGGCTAGATGGAGTCCCTACAAAAATTGTTATCGATAATCTAAAAGCTGGGGTAACAAAAGCTTCTTTAAATGAACCTTTACTCAACAGATCTTATCAGCAACTAGCAGAACACTATACATTCATCATCAGCCCTTGCATTCCTTACAAGCCTCAACATAAAGGTGGGGTAGAAAACGACATCAAATACGTCAAGAGAAATTTCCTTTCCTTTTTCTTAGAAAGTCAAGCACAAAAAGGTATCGAAGTGCCTTCTAAAGGTGATTTTCAGAAAGCTCTTGACCAATGGAATTGCGAGATCTCTGAAAAACGCAAAATTGGGGGTGTTGATCATACCCCTCAAGATCTTTTTGAAGAAGAAAAGAAGCATTTAAAACCCCTTCCAAGTTGCCGTTGGGATGCTTTGGAATGGTATTGTACAATGGTAGGAAAAGACTGGAGAGTGCGCTTTGATAAAGTTTGGTATTCGGTTCCTTATGCTTTTATAGGCAAAGAAGTACAAGTTTGTGCTAGCCAAAGCTCTCTTAAAATTTTCTATGCAGGCCAAGAAATTGCGATGCATTTACGTTCATATAAGCCCAATGATTACGTCAGGACAAATTTACATGCCCCTTTGCAGCAAGAAGAAGTGCTTAATGCCACCCGAGGCGGATTACTTGCTCAAGCAGAAACCATAGGCCCTTTTACCTTAAATTTAAGTGAAGATCTTCTTAATAATCCTTCTCACGATAAATTGAGGCCGGTTAGATTAATTTTAAAGCTTGCTTTACGCTATAGCCCTGCTAGATTAGAGAAAGCCTGCCAGAGAGCTCTTATTTATGGCACTATTTCTTATACCAGCATAAAAGCGATCTTAGAAAAAGCTTTAGATCAAAAGCCCTTTGAAGAGCAATCTACAAAATTAGATAAACCGCAAAAGTATTTTAAATTTGCTAGAGACCCACACTATTTTACCCAAGGAGCTATGTATGGATGAAATGATTTTGCTTAAAGCAAAACTTAACAAGCTTAAATTGCCTAAATTGTTGGAAACGCTTCAGGAACGTTTAAAACAAGCTATAAAAGAAAAATGGTCTTATTCGCAGTTTTTGGACATATTGCTTACGGATGAAATGGATCGTCGTAATCACAGTCAGTTCACAAAAAAGCTCGTAAAAAGCCATCTACAAGTCAATAAGACATTAGAAACTTTTGATTTTTCATTTAACACAAAAGTTTATGAGCCTATCCTTAAGGAATTAGCGACATGTCATTTTGTAGAAAATAAAGAATGCGTGCTAATCATCGGCCCCAGTGGAGTAGGAAAAAGCCATCTTGCCCAATCAATAGGCCATGAAGCTATTAGAAAAGGCTATGAGGTGCTTTTCTATAGAACCTACCAGCCTTTTAATTGGATATCTATGGGCCATGGAGATGGCAGCTATAGAAAAAGACTACAACAGGTCATTAAAGTGCCTTTATTAATTTTAGATGATTTTGGGTTACAATCGCTTAGTGAAGCCAGTCAAATGGATCTTTATGAAGTAATTTGTGAAAGATATGAGAAAGCTGCAACGATTATTACCAGCAATAGAGAATTTGGAGAGTGGCAGGAAATATTTGCCAATCCATTAATAGGTAGTGCAGCACTAGATCGTTTGATTCACAGAGCCACAAAGCTTGTGATTGAAGGAAAAAGTTATCGTATGGAACAATTCAATAAAAGATCAAAAAAACAAAGTAAAGAAACCGAGAAGTAAAGAAAAAATCCAAGCTAGGGTGGGTCACTAAAGGTGACGAGGGGGTGGGTCACTAAAACTGCCGACCCTGGGTCACCAACCATGACGGATGACAGGGCTCTTTGATCCTTGTAAAAGCTTTACGTGTGATGGCCAGTAAACCTGCAGCACAAAGGTATTTTTTCTCTTTCGCCCACATTCCCATAACTAACCTCACCTAATAGTTTACGAAAAAAAATTTCTTTTTTAGTTTATCACAGAGGGAATTTTTTTCAGCGGGAATCGCTGGAGCTTTGTAGGGATTGCCTTGTAGAGAAGATATAGTATTTAAAAAAAGGCTCTCAGAGTCTTTCCTTAGTGCAAAATGCTTTAAATCATGTTGAGCTATAGAGTGGGAAATAGTGCTCTTTATACGCTAACTCCTTTGCAAGCCTTTAAAAGAGAATAAGCTTATTTATCACGCGTGTGCCCATGCAAATCAAAGAGGTTAAGGAACTTGTGCTTGAAGTGCCTTACGACAAATCTGTAGAGATAATAGAAGCTATCGAGCTTTTGAGAGTACCTCTTGCTATGCAGGCTTTGAATAAAGGTGGTAGTCATCTTTTAGCCAAGCGGCCTATCAAAGAGAATGCTTTACCTTAGCTAAGCATTACCTGAAGGACAATGAAAAAGAAACCAAACCCTTCATTAAGTCCATGCTGTAAGAGTTTTCTTGTCCAAATAATGCTAAGCGCCAACTAGATAAGCTTGTAAAAAAACTTAAATATATACAGGTTATAGAATCTCAAATTATAGCAATTCAAAAGCATACTACGCCTGGTCGGCCCAAAGTTGAGCAAAAGCCTTCTACATCTAGCTATTAATTACAAGGCACAGTAACTTGCTCTTTGCTTAACAAGTTAGCCGATATCCTCACGCTAATAAGGATACAAATTCGTTTGACTTGATTTTTTAATTTTTTTATATTGCCTTTAATAAATAAAATACTGAAAAGTTATCACTACCCAAGGAATAAAATGCCTCCTATCTCTTCGGCCTCTATTGAAAGCTTGCCCAATGAATTGCTGCTCCCTATCTTAGAGGCTTGCGCAGTTCCTTCCTTATTTAGCGTCTGTAAAAGATGGCATCATCTGCTGGCTACTGAAGTCATGCCTCCTCTTTATAAGCAAATAGGTAAAGTGCATGTTCCTCAAGGAAATGTTAAGGAGCAGGCTCTTATTGTAGATAGGATTTATAAGCTAGAAGAAAAGCTTTCTGAAGTAGCAAAGGTAAATGCAATCTTTAGGCAAATCTTTACTTTAGCCAAGTCTTTTTCTCCTCTAGAATTTATAGAGAAAACAGAAGAAAACAGAGGTTTAACGCTGGCCAATTACTCTTCTTATTTTGTAAATATTAATCGCCTTTTACTTTGGAAAAACCTTCCTGGTGGGAAAAAATACTTGAGCCGAGAAGAAATTAAACACTTGCCTCTAGGAAAAAAAGGAGAGCTTCTTAGAGATTGGATTGAAGAAAATTGTAAAAACATCGCGGCTTTAGATTTATCTAGAGTAGGCTTGACTTATTTACCTCCAGAAATATGCCAGTTATCTCAGCTGAAAACGCTTGGCTTAAGCCAAAACCACCTCACCAGTCTGCCTGCAGAAATCAGGCAACTGCCTCAGCTGAAAGCGCTTGGCTTAAACCAAAACCACCTCACCAGTCTGCCTGCAGAGATTGGTCAATTGTCTCAGCTGCAAGTGCTTTACTTAAATCAAAACCAACTCACTGCTTTGCCTGCAGAAATCGGGCAGCTGTCTCAGTTGAAAACGCTTGACTTAAACCAAAACCAGCTCACCAGTCTGCCTGCAGAAATTGGGCAACTGTTTCAGCTACAATGGCTTGACTTAAATCAAAACCAGCTCACCAGTCTGCCTGCAGAAATTGGGCAGCTGTTTCAGCTGAAAGAGCTTAATTTAAGAGAAAACCAGCTCACCAGTCTTCCTGCAGAAATCGGGCAATTGTCTCAGCTGCAAGTGCTTAACTTAAATCAAAACCAGCTCACCAGTCTTCCTGCAGAAATCGGGCAATTGTCTCAGCTGCAAGTGCTTGACTTAAATCAAAACCAGCTCACCAGTCTTCCTGCAGAAATCGGGCAATTGTCTCAGCTGCAAAGGCTTTACTTAAATCAAAACCAGCTCACCAGTCTGCCTAAAAAAATCGGGCAACTGTTTCAGCTGCAAAGGCTTGACTTAAGTGAAAACCAGCTCACCAGTCTGCCTGCAGAGATTGGTCAATTGTCTCAGCTGCAATATCTTTACTTAAATCAAAACCAGCTCACCGCTCTGCCTGCAGAAATCGGGCGGCTGTCTAAGCTGCAGACGTTTAAATTAAATCAAAACCAGCTCACCAGTCTGCCTGCAGAGATTGGTCAATTGTCTCAGCTGCAATATCTTTACTTAAATCAGAACCAACTCACCGCTCTGC
>NZ_JAEMUE010000039.1:0-65688 GCF_018342435.1 Neochlamydia sp. AcF65 | reverse complement strand
TACTAACAAAGCCCTTGTCATTTTACTTAAACTTTTTGGTGGAACCCATCCTACTGTGGCAACGGTTTATAACACTCTAGGAACAATCTACCAAAAGCACGGCAATTTAAAACAGGCAAATGAATATAGCAATAAAGCCCTGGCTATTCGCCTTAAGCTTTTTGGTGAAAACCATCCTACTGTGGCAACCTCTTACAATAATTTAGGCCAAATTTACAAAGTGCAAGGCAACTTAGACAAGGCGGCTGAGTATGCTAACAAAGCGCTTGCTATTGACCTCAAGCTTTTTGGTGATTATCATCCCAGAGCGACAACTCTTTACAACAATTTAGGAAAAATTTACCAAGCCCAAGGCCATTTAGAACAGGCGGCTAAATATATCAAGAAAGCACTCGATATTAGTATTAGACATTGGGGTGTAAATCATCCTACTGTGGCATTAGGTTATGGTGATCTGGGGTCAATCTACCAAAAACAAGGAAATTTAGAAGAAGCAGCTAAGTTCATCAATTATTCGTTCAAAATCCAAATGAATCGGTTTGAAAAAATACATCCTGGCTTAATAGACGCTTAATATACTAGGAAAAATTTATGAAGAACAAAACGATTTAAAGCAAGCAGCTGATTATATCAATAAAGCGCTCGCCATTAATCTTAAGCTTGAAAAGGCAAATGACTCAAATGGAGCTTCCCATCCTGTGAAATATTTAGAATAATCCCTAACCCCAAAATATTAGCCACTAAAGAGCTACCCCCTTGGCTAAACCAAGGCAGATTTAAGCCTGTACTGGGCAATAAACCAGATACTACGCCTAGATTTAAAAAAGCTTGGAAGGTAATTAAAAAAGTAATGACAGCACAAAAATAGAATCCTTCTAGGCTGGAGGAGGCATTAGCAATATAAAAGCCGAGACAAGCAATCGATAGATAAAGAGTAATTAATATACACACACCTATAAAACCAAATTCCTCGGCATAGATAGCAGCAATGTAATCATTCTGAGCTTCCGGTAAATAGCTTAGCTTTTGCATGCTGTTGCCGGGTCCCCTACCTAATAATCTTCCTGACCCAGCGGCAATCTTTGCTTGATAAGGTTGGTGCCCTTTACCTTTAAGATCTAGTTCAGGATTTAAATAAACCTTCAGGCGTGCAGAGACATAAGAAAGATGATAGGCAAAAGCTCCTCCTACACATAGGCAGGCTAGCAAAGGGAGGGCCCAGTACCTCCAGCTGATTTTCATCAAAATGCAAAGCACTAGCACAGACATAGCTATTACTGCGGTGGTACCATTATTAGGTTCTACTAATATTAAAAGCATAGGAATAGCTATCGTACTTACAAGCTTAAGGAAGGCATAAAAAGTAAAGGCTTTTCCAGAAAACTTTAGGTAATGATGAATAAAGTAGGCAGGAATGATGTACTTGACAAACTCTGAAGGCTGTAAAGATAAGCCTAAAATAGCTAGCCAACGTCTAGAGCCATTCACTTCACGGCCAATGCCTGGAATTAAAGTTATGAATAATAGAAAGCTAAAAATGCCTAAAAGCCAGGGGCTCAAGGTTATTAAGGTACGATAGCCTATTTTTGCTATTCCCCCTGCTAGGCTAAGGCCTATAGCTGCATACATAAGCTGCTTAATTAAGGCTTGATGGGTGCTTTTGTTTAATTCCATGTCCATCACTTCAGCTGAAGTCGTGCTATAGACCATGATGAGGCCTAGCACATAAATGATAGAGACACATAAAAAAAGCAGGCAAAAGATAGGGGGAAAGGAAAGAGTAGACTTTTTTCCCATCATTTTTGTGTGCGCATTCATCAAAGGTAGAATCCTCATCCGTTTAACCCTATATCTTTTATCTTACACGAATTCTATCGCCGACTTGGAGATTACGGGCTTTTTCTTCATCCAAGTTATTCATCTTCAATAAATCATCAAACTTAACATTAAATTGTTTGGCAATTTTCCAGGGGTTATCCCCACTTTTAATTGTATAAAGCTCTGGCCCTGCCGAAGAAATAGGAGTAGGCTCTTTGCTGACTAAAGGCTTTTGTTGTCCATGATCTAAATGGTTTTTTTTAGTGCCTACGGGAACTTTTAAAAGCTGGCCAATATTTAAGCGGTTGCTGGTTAAATGATTAACTTTTTTGATAGCTTCTACGCTCGTATTGTTGGCTCGAGCAATTTTTTCTAAGGCATCTCCTTTTTTAACCGTAATGGTCACCAGTTGAGAAGGTTGGGTAGATGCCTCTAAAGTAGAAATTTGCTGAGACTCTGACCTATCGGTAGGAAGAGAGGCGGATAGTTCTTTATCTCCCAATTCTCCTTCCTCTTCCACAAGGATAAGATGAGGACTATCGGCATAGTGTTTCAGCACATTGTCAATTTCATCGCCTGTCTGGGTAGAGCCTATAGAAGTATCAGAGGGTGAGTTAACTAACGCTTGAGAGGAAGGGGTCAATTGTTTATTAGTATCCATGATAATCTGAGGAGCGTGATGAAATTCATCTGTTGGGTCCTCATGACGGACGGCCATCATAAATAAAATAGCTAGCAACGCTGCATTTAATAGGACAGCGATAATTATGGTATCTCTACGATTCATTGTTGAACCTCATCAAGGGTAATCTTTTATTCTAAGGTATTAACTATACGTTTAAATTCTTCTCCTCTATGTACATAGTCGCGAAACATATCAAAGCTGGAGCAGCCTGGAGATAGTAATACAACTTGGCCAGGTTTTGCAAGCGCTGTCGCATCTTTTATTGCTGCTTCTAGGGTAGACCGTTCCTGGACAGGAAAGCTAGAGGCTAAATCATCTTTTATCTTCATCGCAGCTTGACCAATGGCAAACACATATTTAACATGGCCAGCAAAAGCTTTGATCCAAGGTGTATAGGCAGCTCCTTTATCCACACCTCCTGCAATCAGAATTATTTCGCCTTTTAAAGAAGTGACTGCACGGATAACAGCATCTACATTAGTTCCCTTGCTATCATCATAGTAGGCTACTTCCTTGAAAGAACGCACAAATTCAAGACGATGGGCAGGCTTTTTAAAAGTTGAAAGGGCGTTAAAGAATTGTTCAGAAGTGACTCCCTTTTCCTTGCATAATGCGTAAGCAGCCAGCATATTTTCTACATCATGATCCTTTACACCCTGATAAGCTAAAGGTAGAGGATAGGGGTCTTGATCTTTTCCATAGATAAAGTGATGATCCAAGTAAAAGTTACATGAAGAAGAGTAGCCATAGGTTAAAGGCTTAAAAGCTCCTAAAAGCTTTTTATATTCGTTATATACAGCCTCATAGACATATAAATTCCCTTCAGGCTTTAAGCAATCTTTAAGATGGAGTTTTGTCGCCGCATACGTTTGCAGGTCAGGGTAACGATCGAGATGATCAGGGGTAATATTTAAAACCACACCTGCATCTATTACAGCGCTTTGGAGAGTTTCTAATTGAAAAGAACTCAATTCTGCCACCAATATATCCTCTTCGGCACCCACTGTCAAGGCATCTAATTCTGCTGTTAGAGGGGCTCCTAAATTACCTAGTGCACGCGTAGCTTTACCACTAGCATTTAGAACATGAGCGACTAGCAAGGTGGTAGTGGTTTTACCATTGGTACCGGTAATGGCTAATAAGGATTGATTGATAAAACGTGCAGCTAATTCTACTTCACCTAAGATTTCAATACCTGCTTGCCGGGCTTGGAGATAATGGGGATTGGAAGGAGGAACGCCAGGTGAAACCACAATAAAGTCAAAATCTTGAATTTCAAGTTTCTCAGCCTCATGTCTGGCTACAAGCCCTAAAGTTATCAAATCTTTGATTTCTTGGTGATTTTTCAATAATTCTAAGTTGTCATCAACGCCCCATACATAAGCTTGTCTTTTAAGCAAGAAGCTTGCAGCTGCACGTCCACTTAAACCTAATCCAATTATTAAGACTCTCTTTTTCTTTAGCTTCATTGTAGGAATTCTTATTGAAATTTGAGCGACGCAATGCCAAGTATGCCTAATAGCAAGCCGATGATCCAGAAACGAGTTACTACTTTCGTTTCAGCCCACCCCATATACTCGAAATGATGATGCAAAGGCGCGCATAAAAATATACGCTTTTTATTGCGGTATTTATAACTTAGCACTTGAAGGATGACTGATAGCGCTTCAGCGACAAATATCCCTCCAACAAGGCCTAAGAGCAATTCGCGTTTTAACAAGACAGCCGATACTCCTATGATCCCTCCTAAAGCTAGGGAGCCAGTATCGCCCATAAAAACTTGAGCAGGATGGCTATTATACCATAGAAAGCCTAAGCAGGCGCCCATCAACGCGCTTAGATAAATAGCTATTTCCCCACTTCCTTCAATATAAAGGATGTTTAAATAGCCCGCGATCTGGATGTGGTTAGAAACGAAAGCAATTAAAGCTAAGCAACCCGCTACGATAATTAAACATCCTGCCGCTAAACCATCTAAGCCATCGGTCAAGTTCGCCGCATTAGAAGAACCGGTGATTACAAACATGATAAACAAAGCGGCTACTAGAGTCAAGGCCCCCTTAAGAACCAGCCAGTGGTTTTTAATGAAAGGTAAGTAAATACGTGTCGCATAATCTTTCAAAGAAATTGCTGTAGGACCCGAGGAATGAGTAGCCTCTTGTTTCACCACTAGCGGACCCCATTTAGTCTTAGTGGCTGTTTGCTCTTTAACAATAGGAGGGGCAAACCAATTTTTCATCTGAATAGAGGAAGAAACGGAGGGACAAAGCAGGTATAAAGCTATAAAGGCTGATAAGGTAAATTGATAAAATAGTTTTTTCTTACCTGATAAACCTTTAGGATTTTTATGTTTAAGTTTCAAATAATCATCATAACCCCCTACCACTCCTAGCCAAACGGTAGTGATAAATAAGATGAGAGTAAACACATGACTGATATCCATCCATAAGAACATAGAAATTAACATTGAAAAAAGAATTAAAACCCCTCCCATCGTGGGAGTATCTTTCTTCTTTTCATGCAACTGACCTAGTAAAGGACAGTCTTCGACTCGAATAGTTTGGCCAATCTTAAGCTCGTAAAGCTTTTTAATAAAATAAGGTCCCAAGAAAATGCTAATGATTAAGGAAGTTATAGCTGCCAATATCATACGAGTGGAATAGTAGGTAAACACCATAGGAACTTTAATATTCAATGTGTATTTCAACCAGTCAACTAAAAATATGATCATTGGGGCCACTCTCCCATTCCTCTAATAATTTTGATATCTGGGTCCCTTTTGATCCTTTAATCAGCACCACATCCCCCTCTTGTAAATAGCTCTTTAAAACATCTACCAACTCTGCACGATGATTATACCAATAGGCAGATCGACCGTACTTGTGCCAACAATCAAATATCACACGGCTTTCTGCACCATAACAGAACATACTATCTACCTGATTTAAAGCATACTCTCCAATTTCCTCATGAGCTTTTTTAGAAAATTGACCTAACTCTAGCATATCGGCTAAAACGGCTATCTTACGCCCTCCTTTTTTAGGAGAAGGGATATTTTTAAGAGCAGCTTTTACAGAAAGTGGTGAAGCATTATACACATCATTGATAAAAAGAATTCCTTTTTTTTCTATCAGCTGCCCTCTTGATGCGGGCAGAACTAGCTTGCTCATACCCAAAGCAATCTCCTTGGGGCTCATACCGAAATATTCTGCACAAGCGACTGCAGCTAAAAAATTAGCTTGATGATGCTTTCCTAAGATAGGAAAGCTACCCAGCTTATAAATTTGCTCTTTTGATCTAACAGCTAGACCATCTGTTTGAGTAGCAGCAATACTATAATCAGCTAGGGGATGATCAAAAGAAAAAGATAATTTTCGACAAGACCCTATTTTTATTATCTCCGAATAATTAATGATGTCTCGATGAAGGATCGCTAACGCGGTACTAGCATGGGTTAATATTTCAGCTTTCGCATAAGCAATTGCCTCTAATGAATCAAAGTTACAAGCATGTGCCAAGGCAACCTGGGTAATTATGGCGCATTCAGGCGGGGCTATATCAATGAGTGCTTTTAGATTTCCCGGATGGCTCATCCCCATTTCTAAAACGATGATCTCTTCTTGACCCTCTGTATGATTAAGAATAGCTAAGGGCACGCCAATCTGTGAGTTACTATTGCCGGGAGAAGAGGATACCTTAAATTTTTCTTTAAGAACTGTCGTAATAAAATCTTTAGTAGTCGTTTTACCTACAGAGCCGGTCACTGCTACCACGCGAGCTTTAGACTGCTTAATAATCAATCGAGCTAAATTTTGCAGAGCTAGTAAAGGATTTTCTACGCGGATTAATAGCATGCCATAATCTGGGCCATCATAATCCCTGCTAACTACAGCTCCTTTCGACCCTTGAGAAGCTATTTTCTCTAAAAAATGATGCCCATCAGTTTGAGCGCCAGGAAGGGAAAAAAACAAATTTTCTGGCCGGTGCAAACGGCTATCTACACTCACGCCTGTAAAGACAGCCTGATCTTTTGGCATCGGCATGCCAAAGATAGACGCAAGCTCTTGAACATGAAAACTGTGCATAAATTTTATGGCAAAAAATAAGAGTACTAGTAAGGTTAGTAGAAAAATAATAGGTTAAGCTGCTGAGCTATTCCAAGCAAGAAAAATAAAAGATTTTTCCCTTGCTAAATGTTCAACTTATGACTGGAGGCTTTTTCTTAAGCAGAAAACATCTAAAGGAGGATAAATACGCTCATCTTTTTTAAACTAAATCCCGCTTTTAGGCTCCCCCCTAATCCCTCTTCGTAAGAGTCGGCATGCTCCTGTTGAAAAAATCAGTCTCTTCGCAAACTTTTTGGTAAAAAGGATGTTATTGCATAACTGGCAGAGTAGGAGAAAAAATAGTGATTTAAATCTTATATTTCTTTCCATTAACGTATACTTAAAAAAGAGAAATCAATGGTTTAAGCAAGAGTAGAAAATTTATTTAAGTTCGCTATAGAAATCTTCTCAAATTAGCCCAAAAGGTTTCAATAGGATTTAAATTCAGAGAATAAGGCAGCAAAAATAACATCTTACACCTGCCTTTTTGATAAGCTCATGGGTGGTTTGGGATTTATGAAAGATAGTATTGTCCATAATTACAAGCCGACCTGCTTTAAGCTCTGGCATCAATATTTTCCTAGCCAAAAGTAAAATAAAAGGGAATTACAAGTACCTGTATCCCACATTCCGCAGGTTGTAACAATCCCAAGATATTATTTTTTAGTATTAAGGAATAGAATTTAAATTAAAGAATTAATTTTTTTAACGAGTTAGCAATCAAGGAATTAAATTCAAAGAGGGGAACGTGGGCCCCCAGTTTTTTTAGAAAAGCCTATTTGTGTTCCTCCCTAAGCAAAGAAAGCGAAAACATGGAAGATGAAAAAGTATTGTAGCAAGGACTTTACCTCCGTAGGACTGTTTTTACACTATGCAATGAAATTGAGATAAGGGAATATGATAAATTAATTAATCCATCATAATCTAAATGCTATTATGACTATAGGAGGATTGATTAACTATTTAATGAGTAAGAGTTTATGTTTTGACTCAAGCCTCATTTCAGAAATTATAGGTTAATGGAAATTAACCCGCGGAATGTGGGCTGTATAACTAATTTAAGTATTAGAAAAATTTTCGCTAATTAACATAGCCTACCCGAACATCTCAACTTTGGAGGAAACCGAGCATTTCCAAAAACCTACTTGGCTAATCCCTACATTCTGTAAGCAGACTCAGTTTTTAACTGGAAAAACGACCATGAAACTATCACAATTATAGAGGCTTAAAAATTTGAGGATCATAAAAACCTTTGTCTACAATTTCTAAAAGTCGCAGCGCTGCATGGCTTGGAGCGCGGGTTCCGGATTCCCAAGATTGAACTGTTTTTACACTTACATTTAAAACTTTTGCAAAAATTCCTTGGGAATAATGATTTTTCTCTCTGATTCTTTTAATATCGATAGCCTTATATTCATTTGGAGGCTCAGGGATTTCGATAAGCTCTGACTTAAGCGTAACCTTTCTTTCTGTGAATGCTAGAGCTTCCTCAAGCCCTTTTTTAAGCCCTTTAAATAACTTACTCATTTTTAATCCTTTTTTTGATTGCTTCAGCTATTTGTTTTAACTCCCCTTTCTCTTCTTGGGATAAATTTTCTTGCTCATTTTTTGAATAAATGAACAACAAGAAAAGAATTACTCGATCTTCTATATTTAAATAGCATACTCTAAATCCACCCCTTTTCCCTTTAGAAGTTGATTTCAAACGAGCTTTCCTTATTCCCCCTGTTCCAGTAATTACATCCCCTTGCTCTGGGTTTTCGGCTAAGCTTTTTTTGAAATCATCGAAATCTTCCTTTTTTAGCTTTCTTTTCTTTATGAGCCTTTCAATCTCTTCTTCGAAAATTTTTGTCTGTAAAATCTGTCTTTTCATAACTTAATTGTACTACCTTGTAGGATAGATAGTCAAATGCTTTCTATTTTGTATTGCATAAGTTAACAGCCATTCTAATATGCCATCTTTATAATCCGCTTATCAAGCTATCATTTTTAATGCATTTGCCTTTATAGACATTTTTTGAGAAATTAATTTTTTAATGCTTTAAAACTTGCATCAAGCATTTAATGTAGAAGAGATAAATTATACAAGTCAGCTTCTAGGGAAGATATGATAAAATCTCGATACAGCTTATGACCAGCCACTGATGTATTTGATTTCTTTATACAAGCTCATAAACTTCCAGCAAGTCCTGCTCAAGCCCCTATACTGTAGTTATAGTGATTTAAATTTTATACTTCTTATCATCGACATATACTTAAAAAAGATTAATTAATGGTTTGGCAAGAGTAGAAGATGTGCTTAAGTTTGCTGCTACGATCTTCTTAAAATTAGGCCAAAAGGTTTCAATAAGGTTTAAACCTGGAGAATAAGGCGGCAAGAATAAAATCTCACATCCTGCCTTTTTGATAAGTTCATGAGTGGCTTGCGATTTATAGAGGGTAGCATTATCCATAATCAGAACTTGCCCTACTCTAAGCTCGGGTATCAATTTTTTTTCTAGCCAAAAGTTAAACACAAGAGAATTACAAGTACCTGTATAACAAATCTGAATAGAATATAATTTTTTAGGGATAAACGCAATTTTGCCCTTCAGTAGCTAATGTATCCGCCTCTTGTACCCATCCCCCTCCTAAAGCTTTATAGACTCCAATAAAGGTAGTATAGGTAGCACTGCGAGCTTGCACTAAGTTAAGCTGTGCGGAAAACAGATTTCTTTGGGCATCCAAAACATTTAAGTAATCCACCTGGCCATTATCATAGGCTAGTGAAGCCAGTGCAAGAGATTTTTGTAAAGCTTGCACTTGATCTTTTTGTATTTCTAATACTTCTAAGCTCTTAGAATGGCTAATTAATGCATTTTCTACTTCTTTAAAAGCAGTTTGTATAGTGTTATAGTAAGAAAACAACGCTTGCTTTTCTTGCGCATGCGCCTTATCTAATTGAGCAATGTAGAGACCCCCATTAAATATCTGCTCGCTAAAAGTTGTACCGACTTGCCAAGCGCAAGCAGCACCTTTAAAAAGCGTATTTAATGCAAAGCTTTGATTTCCATAATAACCGGTAAGAGATATACGAGGGAATAGATTAGCTTTAGCCACTCCCACATTGGCATGGGCAGCTATTAAATTCAATTCGGCTTGCATCACATCTGGCCTTTGCTCTAGCACGTCGGAAGGCAATCCAGCAGGAATGGAAGGAGGTTGCGCAAGCTCTTCAAGTATTTTACCCCGCCTAATATTACCGGGATTACGCCCTAGTAAAATACATAAAAGATTTTCTTGCTGAGCTACATTAACTTCTAGTTGTTTAACAAGGCTAGCAGCAGTGTCTCTTTCTGCGCTTGCTTGGGTAATAGGTAATTCAGAACTTTCTCCTTGCTCCCATTGATCTGTCATCAATTCCAAAGACTCTTGAAAGGAGTTTAGAGTTTGCTGCGCCACTTGCAATTGCTCATCATATTGCCGTAAAGTAATATAGCTATTGGCTAGCGCACTTACTAAGGTAAGGATAACAGTGCGGCGCGCTTGAATTTCCCCTAAATATTGAGCTAAAGCCACATCAGAAGCAGAACCTAGACGTCCCCAAATATCTAATTCATAAGCACAAGATAACAAGGCAGAAAAGCTATTTATTAAACGTAAGTTTTGCGCAAGACCTAAATTAGACTGAGCCGAAAGCCCTTGCCTTAAGGCGCTACCATCCCCCGTGATTTGAGGAAAAAGCTGGGAGTTAGTGGCTCTGAATTGGCTATAATAAGCTTCTACCGAAGCCATCGCTGCTTGCAGAGTGTAATTATTTTTTAAAGCTTCTATAATTAAAGCTTCTAATACAGGATCGCCTAGTTGCTGCCACCAATAGATATTTGCTAAGCCACACGCCTCATGAACAGGCAAGCGCCAATTTTCAGGAACATTGACAGGGGGACGTGTATAATTTGGCCTAAATACACAAGAGGAAACTATAAATAAGCCTATACAGGCGAGAAAAAAACGCCCGCCTTTGTAAGCTTTTGCCTTTAAATTATACATTTGTCTTGTCCGATGTTTCTTTAGAAGTTTGTATGGATGGATAGCCAGCTTTTTTTCCTCTCCAATTTGCTATTTCTTCTAATAGCTTATAGAAAAATGGAACAAAAAAAATAGCTAGAAAGGTAGCTGTTATCATTCCCCCTAAGACGCCCGTGCCCACCGAATTACGGCTGGCAGCTCCTGCTCCTTTAGCCATAAATAAAGGCACAACGCCTAGTATAAATGTTAATGAAGTCATCATAATAGCTCTTAAGCGCAGCTTTCCAGCTTCTAAAGCCGCTTCTGCTAAAGGCAAGCCTTCTTGGTGCTTGATCACCGCAAACTCTACAATAAGAATTGCATTTTTTGCAGAAAGAGCAATTAAGGTAATCAAGCCTACTTGAAAATAGACGTCATTGCTCATTCCATTCATCCACACAGCCAAAAAGGCTCCCAAGAGGCCAAAAGGCACTACCATTAAAATGGAAAAAGGCAGAGACCATTTTTCATAAAGGGCTGCCAGTATCAGAAAAACCATGAATAGACCCGCCGCCATGACTTTAAGGCCTGTGCCTACCATTTTTTTCTCTTGATAGGATTGTCCCCCCCATGAGAATGACATTTCAGGAGGAAGTATCTCTCGCGCTATCTCCTCCATAGCAGCCATGGCCTGGCCTGAGCTAAAGCCTGCCGCTGCACTTCCATTGATTCTGGCGGCATTAAAACTATTAAAGCGGCTAATCAGAGAAGGCCCTTTGATATTACGTATATTTATCAAGGATTTTAAAGGAACCATGCTTGCATTTAAAGATCTGACATAGATCTCTCCAAGCTTATAAGGAGTACTACGGTAAATATCTTCTGCTTGCACATAGACGTTATATACGCGGCCAAACTTGTTAAAATTGTTAACATATAAAGAGCCCATCATGGCTTGTAGAGTTTGATAAACCTCAGCAATGGAGACAGCCATGCTTTTAGATTTTTCACGATCATAGGAAAGAAAAAATTGTTTAGCCGTAGCGTCAATATTGGTAGAAACACCCCTAAGGACAGGACTTTGGTTAGCCTTAGCAACAATTTCTTTTGCGTATTTTTCCAAAGATTCAATATTACCTGAAGATCTGGACTGTACCCAAAATTCAAAGCCGCCCACACTGCCAATGCCTTGAATAGCAGGTGGATTGAAAGGAATAACCACCGCCTCTTGCAAAGCTGCATATTTAGGAGCTAACTGCTGCAATAAGGCTGGAGCCGCTTGATTCTTGCCCGTTCGCTTACTCCAATCTTTGAATACGATAAAATAGCTAGATTGGTTATTTCTATTTAAACCATCTAATAATCCAAAACCATCTAGGGCAACCACATCGGTGACAGCAGGATGAGTCTTGGCTAGGTTATCTATCTGGCTAGTTACAGCATCGACGCGATGTAGGCTAGCCCCATCGGGCAGCATGCCGACTGCCATGATATAACCTTGATCTTCGATAGGAATAAAACTAGAAGGTACTAGTTTATACATAAAACCTACGGCCGAGCAAACGATTACAAAAATAGATAGAGCCCATAGAGGATTCATAAGGAGTAGGCGTGCAATTTTTACATATCGATTTCCCAACCTTTCAAAAGCATGATTAAATCTAATCGTAAATTTTGAATCCTCTTTTTTATGCTTCAACAATAGAGCAGCAAGCGCAGGACTTAAGGTTAACGCAACCACGCCTGAAATCACCACGGCAATGGAAATAGTAATAGCAAACTGACGATAGAGCTCGCCTGTAATTCCACCTAGAAAGGCTACGGGAATAAAGACTGCACACAGTACAAAAACAATGGCTATTACAGGACCTGAGACTTCGGCCATGGCTTTTTTAGCAGCTTCTGGGGCTGATAATTTTAAGGCGCGCATATTATGTTCAACATTCTCAATAACGACAATTGCATCATCGACTACAATACCGATAGCCAAAACCATTGCAAATAATGTTAAAGTATTGATGGAGTATCCCAGAACAAGCATCCCTGCAAATGCTCCCACGATAGATACAAGCATGGCAAGCATCGGAATCAAGGTAGCCCGCAAATTTTGCAAGAAAAGAAGCACCACTAAAACCACTAATATGGCAGCTTCTAAAATAGTAATGGCCACTTCATGAATAGAGGCTTTTACAAATTTGGTGGTATCATAAGGGATAGTATATTCGATGCCGTTGGGAAATCTGGTAGCTAATTCTTTCATCTTCGTTTTAACCTTATCGGCAACTTCTAGAGCATTGGCTCCATATTGCTGATAAATAGCAATGGCTGTCATCGACTTATTATTAAGCTTAGCATTTACGTCATAATTAGCAGCACCCAGCTCAACTTCTGCTATATCTCTCACAAAAACCATCGAACCATCGGCATTTGCTTTGATAATAATGTTTTCAAATTCTTCTGCCGTCGTTAATCGCCCAGTAGCTAGCATGGGTAAAGTTAGCTCAATAGGTAGAGAGGTAGGGTTTCCTCCTATCATACCAGCTGGTACCTGGCTGTTTTGCTCCCTAATAGAATCCACTACATCGGATGTCGTAATTCCCAATTGTGCCATCCGATCGGGTTTAAGCCATATGCGCATCGCATAATCTCGAGCCCCTATAATGCTAACTTGGCTTACTCCGGGAATCAACTGTAATTCAGTTACCACATTAATAGTGGCATAATTACTCATAAAAATATCATTATAACGACCATCCGGCGATTGCAAAGCTACAAACAAAAGAATATTAGGAGTCTGCTTTTGTACGATTACTCCCTGGCGTTGCACTTCCTCAGGTAATTGAGCCAATACCTTACTTACGTTGTTATTGACATCAATTTGGGCTTTTTTAGGATCAGAACCCACTTCGAAATACACATTCAAAAGATAATTGCCTGAAGATGAATTTTGGGAAGACATATAAATCATATTCTCCACCCCATTGATTTGCTGTTCTAAAGGAGCGGCCACGCTATCAGCAATGGTTTGGGCCCCCGCGCCTGGATAATAGGTAGAAACTTGGATAAGTGGGGGGGTAATGTTGGGGTACTGCTCAATCGGCAAATTCATTAAAGCAATGAAACCGGCAAACATGATAATAATCGACAAGACGCTAGCAAAGATGGGGCGGTCGATAAAAAAGTTGGAAATTTTCATTCTTTATTCCCCTATTTGGGGCAAGATGGGCTCTTGCTTGTGACTCTTATCCACCTTAATTTCCTTGGTGACCTTGATGGGAGTGCCCTGTCCCACTTTGTTAATACCATCGACAATCACTTGGTCTCCCTCTCTCAATCCCTCTTCTATAATCCAGTCATCGCCATACCAATCTCCTACAGTCACATTTTGTATGGCAGCTTTCCCTTCGCTTACGATGTAAACATACATCCCGGTCTTACTTTCCAAAAGGGCTTTTTGAGGAACATAGATGGTGTTAGGTTTAATAGCTCCTTTAACCTTGACGCGGACAAATTGACCCGGCTTAAGAATAAGGTTAGGATTAGGAAGCTGGGCACGCATCGACAAGGTGCCTGTTTTTTGATCATAGGTGGGAGCAGAAAAGTTAACTTCTCCTCGAAAAGGATACCGGCTGCCATCCGCTAATATCACCTCTACCCCATAATTTTTATCCTTTGGTAAAACTAACGTACGATTTTTAACCTCTTTATCTATTTTTAAAATCTCATTTTCAGAAATACTAAATGAAATCCAGATAGGATCCAAAGCTGTGATAGAAGTCATTAGCTGATTAGAGCCAGGGGAAATAAGAGCGCCTTGACGATAGCTTGATTTTCCCGAAAGACCGTTAATAGGAGAAGTTAGGAGAGTATAGCTTAAATTAATTTCCGCCACCTTTAAAGCAGCCTCTGCTACTTGCACACTAGCTTGGGAAGCTGATAAATTGGCTGTAGCCTCATCTAAATCTTTTTTGCTGGCGGCATGTTTGGCATACAAAGGTGTTAAGCGCTCTACAGTTTGTTGTGCATTCCATAAAAAAGCTTTTTCTCTTGCTAGGTTTCCTTTTGCTTGTTCAACAGCCGCTATAAAAGGAGTTTGTTCTAATTTGAAAAGCAGCTGCCCTTTTGTTACTTCGGCCCCCTCTATATAGGCGATCTCTTCCAAGTAACCTTCTACGCGGGCACGGATTTCAACCTGATGAGAACTTTCGGCATAGCCCACCGATTCATAAATCCAGGGAATAGTGGTTTTTTGAATAGTTAAAGCACTTACTTCTACTAAAGGAGGAGGAGGCAAGGATTTTTCACCTTTGCATGAAGTAGCTAGCAAAAGCATTAAAGCTATTAATAAGAAGGGGCGTAAAAAATCTACTTTTATCATAATCTGTCATCTTACGTGCTTGATCAAAATTTTTATCTTGTAGCAGAAGATGGAAATGCAAACAATAAATTTTATCCTTACATTGACTTTTATACTTTAGCGCGTTACACTCCCCCTCTTAAACATCTATTCTTTATAACCTATGGCTTTCCATGATAAATTTAAAAAAGGGAGTTAATTGGTCTCCCACCATTTTTCTTATCATTTTCCAGGCAGCATTAATTATCTGGCTTCCTTTTTATTTTTATTATAATAAGCCTACTTTTTCGATGGGGGCGACAAGCGTGGGGCTTTTATATGCTACTGGCTTAAGCATTACAGGCGGCTATCACCGTTTTTATTCTCATCGTTCTTATAAAACAAATCTTTTTCTAGAAGGACTTTTACTGTTTTTTGGATCCATGGCAGGCCAAGGAAGTGCTCTACGCTGGTCTTACGATCATCGTCTGCATCATGCCTTTGTAGACACTGACCAGGATCCTTACTCTATCCAAAAAGGTTTCTGGTACGCTCACTTCTTGTGGATCATCGAGAAACCTCAGCCCATCAACCCTAAAGTAGTTTCTGATTTAATCAGCAATCCTTTAGTTGTTTTCCAACACCGCTTTTACCTGCTTTTATTTATTTTAACCAATTCATTAGTTTTCTTCAGTTTAGGCTGGTTTTTAAATGATTATATAGGAGCTTTAACTTTTGCCGTAGGAGTAAGATTATTTTGTCTTTATCATTCCACCTGGTTCATTAACTCTCTTGCTCATACCTGGGGAGATCAACCCTTTTCACAGGAGCATTCGGCCGTTAACAATTATATCATTTCTTTTCTGACTTTTGGAGAGGGATATCATAACTATCACCATACCTACGCTAACGATTATCGCAATGGTATCTATTGGTATCAGTTTGATCCTACGAAATGGCTGATCTGGCTACTTAGCAAATTAGGTTTAGCCTATCATTTACGTAAGACCGATAAGTACACTATCAAAAAGCGAATGGTGACAGAGCATGCCTACTTGCTTCGAGAAAAATTAGTAAAGTCGTGGGAAAGCAAAAGGGTAGAATGGGATCCTATCATTAATGAATTGTCTAGTAACATAGTCAGAAAGATGACAGATTTTTCTCAGCTTAAGAGCCATTATGGAGAGTTAAAAGCGCATTGCACCGAAACTCCTTTATTAAAAGAGATTAAAAGGGAAATGAAAGCCTTACAAAAAAGCCTTCGTCAAGACTGGAAAAAATGGTGGCAGCTTTCTAAAACAATAATGACCCATGCCTAAAGAAAAAGAAGCTTTGAATGCGGCGTGTGGGCAACGCTTTCAAAGCCTTTCAAAGGAAAGAAGCCTATAAAGCTTTTGTGTTCATAGATAAATGGATTCAATTTTAAAGTCTGCTTTTTTTATCCCCGCTTCTAACTTATCTTGTATTTTATTTTTAGTCTCTTGCCAAAGTCCATCCTCTTTAGCGGACATCTCATTCAAATAGGTTTCTATCTCTTTGTAAAATTTATTTAGCTCACCATAGAATTGCTGATGATCTTCTTTGGTTTCAGACTCGGCAATATTTGGAGTAAAGGAAGGAGCTACTTTGATCTCATGCTTTATCCATTGGATAATTACCCGAGCAAGATCAATGGCTTGATGCTGCAAAGGGATCTCGCCTTCATCATAAGGATCAATAATGACACTGTGATCTTCTTTAGTACGGACATTACCAGGCGATAAGTCCGCAATGTAATAAGCCGGGTTAGCAAATATCTGAGAAAATACATCCTTTATATCTTTAAAAGCAGTTTCTCCGGCAATATATTCATAAATGTAGTAGCCTCTCTCCCAAATATCCTCAATGTTATAAATATGGGCAACAGATATTCCTTTCATCTGAGGAGTCAAATTTAACAGTTTTTTATAAGCCCTTTCCGTAGTGATAATCGATTGTTTTCTCTTCATTTCACTTAATGTATCATCTCTCAATATTTTAATCACCAGATCAACATTTTCCACCTTCCATACATGATGAAAATCTCCATGCCCTAGATAAGTTAAAACTAATTTCTCTCCTTTTTTTATCAATATTTTCCCCGCTTTATCCTCTAAGTCCGGGCCCTCATAGAGCAGACCTTTTTTATCATCCGGCAATAGCTCCAGCTCAGGTTTTACTAATTCTTGTTTATAATAGGAAAGAGGAAGAACAGCACTTTGAGTTAAAGCATTTTGCTTTTTTTCTTCTTTTGGCGGAAGTGAAAATTGCAAGCGCTGGGGCTTCTCAGCAACTTTACCTGCACCAGGAAGGGAAAAAAGTTTTCGAGCTAAAACAGAACTTTTTGAAAGCATCGTAGGTTTAGTGCCAGCAAATGGCAAAGGTGGAAGAGAAGAGGAAGTCCCAAAAGCGATCTTTAACGCAGGCTTATTCTTAGGCAAAGCTGTCTCATCAAAATCTAATTTGCGATGCTTACAATTGAGGCTATCTACATCCTTTTCATCATGGCTAAGCTCTTCGATGGTTCTTGCTCTTTTTGTACAAGGCGGGAAAGATAGCTTTTTGGGCTCATTTAAAGCAGCCCCGAAGTCTAATTTTATCCCCAGACTGGTTTTGGGTGAAGGAGTATCCTCCTGTTCTAATTTAGGTAATTTAAAAGGAGGTAAAAGCAAATCTTTTTCTTCGTTTCTAGGATGTTTTCCTCTAGAAGCGCTATTTCTACTTGGCGTAGGTGGGGGTTGCTTAGGCTCACGAGGGGGTGAAAGATTCTTGAGGTAAGAACCGTTAGGGGAAATGTTCATTTTATCTCCATATTAGCAATAAATCTATATTTATGGTAAATATTGTAGTTAACCACCTTATAAACTTCAATATAATAAAATATAAAACTTAATATTATTTAAAAATATATTTATATAAATAAAAAATTTAAGCTTAAGTCTTTAAAATCAGTCCAACATTTTTATATTGACGGTATAAAAGGTGATAGGATATAAGGTTCTCTTGCTTAACTAAGGTGGCATGGCCAAGTGGTAAGGCAGAAGCCTGCAAAGCTTCGATCCCCAGTTCGAATCTGGGTGCCACCTTAATTTATTAGGCTTTCCAGCTCTCTCTTAACATTAACTCATTCTTAAAAGCTCTTTACCCTCTCTCTTCGAGGTATTTAATTTGCTATACCTAGTTGCAACACCGATCGGTCACTTAAAAGATATTACCTTAAGAGCAATTGAAACTCTGCAAGCCTGCGATTATATTTTATGTGAAGACACACGGCATAGCCTGATCCTACTTAAACATTATGAGATTCATAAGCCTTTAATTAGCTTTCATAAATTTAATGAAGCTTATAAAGAAGAACAAGTTATCCAAGATTTAAAAAACAGCAAAACCATCTGTTTAATCTCCGATGCAGGTACCCCTGGTATTTCTGATCCAGGTGCTCGCCTGGTTAAAAGATGCCTACAAGAAAATTTAAAAGTTTCCTCTATTCCCGGCGCCTGTGCAGCCATAAGCGCTCTATGCATTTCAGGATTGGAGACCGACCATTTTTTATTTTATGGTTTTCTGCCGCGTCCACAAGGCGTCTTAATAAAAGCTCTTGCAGAAATTTTAAACCAACCTTTTACCTCCATTTGTTATGAATCCCCTGAACGCATTCAGAAGGCATTAGAAGCCATCCATCGTCTAGATGCTCATCGCGAAGTCGTTATCGCCCGTGAGCTTACCAAAAAATTTGAAGAAGTAGTGCGCGGCACAGCCCAGCAATTAATTGCCCGTCATTTAGAGAAGAAATTCAAAGGTGAAATTGTGTTGCTCATTGCTAAAAATTCTGGTCCTTCTTATGAAGAATGGGCCGACCTACCAATTGAAGCACATGTTTTTAGGCTTCAGCAAGAAAATGCTATCTCTTTACCAGAAGCCATCAAACAGGTCGCTACCCTGCGTTCTATTCCTAAACGACAAGTTTACAATAAAATTCATCATCCTAAAAAACTTTAGTTTTTATTTGATTTTTTTACCTTTATACTCTACAGTACCCACTAAAAACTGCTTTATTTAATTAAAGCAGTCCAAACATAAAGGAGAAAAAGTGGTAAAGTTTTCATTTAAAAAAATGATAGCCTCTCTGTGCTTCGTGCCCTGTCTTGTCCTAACACCTACAAGTGCCCACGCTGTTATTGCTAGCGTAAAAACCTTTGGTATGGCAGCTACCGGTATTGCTTACCCTCAAGATGCTCAAGCAGCTGTTTTTAATCCTGCCGGGATGGCTGACGTGGGAGATCGCTATGATCTAGGATTTGAAGTAGCCCGTACCTCACGCCAAGCTACAGTTAGAGGTAATCTTTCACCTCTTCCCGGTGTAAATGGCAAATTTGACGCCAACCATAAGGCAAAATATGCTTACAACGGCGATTTTGGTATCAACAAAATGTTGGGAAACAACATGTCGTTAGGCTTAGTTGTTTATAACCGCAACTTTAGCAAGACCAAATATAAACATGCATTACCTTTGTTTGGCACCTCCAAAGTAGGTATGGAATATGCTCATGAAACCATTTCCCCCACATTTTCCATCAAATTATTAGAAAAACATAATTTTGGTGTTTCTCTTAATTATATGATTCAACGTCTATGGGTTCAAGGGTTGCAAAATTTTGCTAAAGAAGCATTTGGCGTAGGCATTTTCAGCAAATTTCCAAAATATGTGACGAACCATAAATATAGCTATTCACAAGGGGTAGGCTTTACCTTCGGTTATAGATGCCAAGTGGCAGATAGATTAAGCGTTGGTGTCACCTATCAGCCAAAAACTTACATGAGCAAATTTAAAAAATACAAGGGTTTCTTAGCAGGAAAAGGAAGACTTAATATCCCTCAAAAAATTGGGGCAGGTTTTGCTTGGCGTCTACTCCCCTATGCAACCTTAGCCTTTGATGTCGAATATATCAATTGGCGAAAAGTAAAAGCCCTTCACAGGCCTTTACAGGATAACTTAACAGCTCATAAGCTTGGCGCCCATAACGGTACCGGTTTTGGTTTCCGCGATCAATGGTTTTATCGTTTAGGCTTAGATTACGAACTTACCGAATGGTTAACTGTTCGTGCTGGCTATCGCCATACTCGAGCTCCTATCAAACGCTCTCAAACAGCTGTCAATGTTTTGACTGTTGACACCATCGAAGATTACCTTACACTAGGTGCGACCGCTTGTCTTAACTCGAGTAATGAAATCTCGATATTTTATGGACATGGTTTCAGCCATAAGATTAAGGGTAAAAACTCTATTCCTCCTTCATTTGGCTTAGGAGAAGCCAATATTAAACAGTCTGACGATGTACTTGGCATCTCTTGGGGCCATACCTATTAGACAAGTTTAATATGGCTATCAATTAAACGCTTAAGGGCTAAAACTTTTGTTTTAGCCCTTTTTTATTTTAATGCCTTTTTATAAACTTTTTCTGAAGCAAAAGCTTGCAATCATCTCTAAGAATGTGCCTCGAAACTCTTGCTTATTGATAAAATGAAAGCAGACTCCAAAAAGGAGGAGCATCATGCGTGAAAGCTATCCTGAGGATTTAAAGTGATAAAGAGTGGGAAGAAATCAAGCCTATTTTCTCTGTTTTCTATGAAAAAGAAGGGAAGCACTGTAAATCTTCTAAATGAGACTTATTGATGCTATCTTTTATATGAACTATACTGGATGCCAATGGAGACATCTTCCTCATGATTTTCCTCCTTGGAAGACAATGTTTGATTGTTTTTCTAGGTAGAAGCTTGCTGAGAAATTTGAGGAGATGAATGCTACCTAAGAAAGAAGAAAAGATATTAGTGACTTTTGATGAGACGGAAAGCTCTCTACATTCTTGGAATCTTTTAAGCATATGATTTGTTCCTTTAACCTATTAGCTGATGAAGACGCAAGCCATTTCAGTTACAAGCAAAAACGCTGCTTTATTATATTTGGAATATTTTCCAGCGGATTTTCTTTCACCTGAAGCTTTCGTAGAGCTGGTAGCTGTCCTATCTCGGCAGGGAGTGAGGTAAGGTGGTTGTTGTTTAAGTAAAGACACTCCAGCTGAGAAAGCTGTCCTATCTCGGCAGGAAGAGAGGTTAGCTGGTTGTTATCTAAGTAGAGCTCTTGCAGCTGAGAAAGCTGCCCTATCTCTGCAGGAAGAGTAGCAAGCTGGTTACCTTCTAAGTGAAAATATTCTAGCTGAGATAGCTGCCCTATCTCTGCAGGAAGAGTAGCAAGCTGGTTACCTTCTAAGTAAAGCTCTTGCAGCTGAGAAAGCTGCCCAATTTCCGCAGGAAGAGAGGTTAGCTGGTTGCTGCTTAAGTAAAGCTTTTGCAGCTGCGATAGCCGCCCTATCTCTGCGGGAAAGGCGGTGCGTTGGTTATTGCTTAAGTTAAGCACTTCCAGTTGCGATAGGTGTCCTATCTCTGCTGGAAGGAAAGCAAGCTGGTTGCTGTTTAAGTAAAGCTCTTGCAGCTGAGAAAGCTGCCCTATCTCTGCTGGAAGGAAAGCAAGCTGGTTGTTGTTTAAGTAAAGCTCTTGCAGCTGAGAAAGCTGCCCTATCTCTACAGGAAGAGTAGCAAGCTGGTTACCTTCTAAGTAAAGCTCTTGCAGCTGAGAAAGCTGCCCAATTTCCGCAGGTAGAGTGTTTAGCTGGTTGTATTCTAAGTTAAGCATTTCCAGTTGCGATAGGTGTCCTATCTCTGCTGGAAGGGAGACAAGCTGGTTGCTGCTTAAGTCAAGTTTTTGCAGCTGCGATAGCTGCCCCAACTCTGCAGGAAGGGAGATAAGCTGGTTGCTGCTTAAGTTAAGCGCTTGCAGTCGAAGCAGATGGCCTATCTCTGCAGGAAGGGAAGTGAGCTGGTTGCTGCTTAAGTAAAGGCCTCTTAGCTGTGATATCTGCCCTATCTCTGGGGGTAAAGAAGTCAAGCCAGTTCCTGTTAAATTTAAGCTCGTAATATTTTTGCCATATCTTATGATCCACTCTCTAAACAGCTCTCCTTTCTTTTCTAAAGGCAAATACTTGATTTTTTCTTGGTCTAAGTATTTCTCTCCACCAGGAATTTTTTTCCACACTAACAGGCGATTAATATTCACCAGATGAGAAGAGTAATTAGTCAGAGTAAGATATCTTTTTTCCTCGGTTATCCATTTAAATTCTAATTCTAAAGGTGAAAGAGAGCTAGCTAGAGTGAAGGTTTGTTTAAAGATGGCATTTACCTTTGCTGTTTTGGAAAGCTCTTCTTCTAGCTTATAAATCCTATCTAGAACAATAACCTGCTTAGCAACATCTCCTTGAGGAACATGCACTTTACCTATTTGCCAATAAAGAGAAGGCATGACCTCGTTAGTTAGCAGATGGCGCCATCTTCCACATACGCTAAATAAGGAAGGGCTAGCACAAGCCTTTAAAATAGGGACTAGTATTTCATTAGGTAAATGCTCAATGTTGGCAGAAGAGCTAGGGTTCATTGTATAGTCTCTTTAATTGTCATGCATATTTTTAATCGTTTTTTAGGCAATATATAGAAAAGAACACAAAACATACAAGAAAATATTAGAAACAAGACCCTTAGCCTTTAAGTTTGGAAGTAGTGAAATATCAAATGGATGTAAACAGAAGTATTGGCAAGAAGAAGATAAGGAAGGATGAATACATACTAAAAGCGTAGCAAAATGAGATTGCATATGCTCGAAAATGGTTTAGTAAGATGTTATAGATATATGGAATAAAGATTGGATTTGATGAATTATAAAAGTGCTTTAGATAAAGTTTTATCCATTGGCTTTAGGCGAGATAGAAGATAACCTTAAGGTATGCCAAACGAGGCTGAAAATAGCGGGAGCGTGGCGGAAGATAGAAAATGTTCATGCAATGCTGAACTTAAAAATAGGTAGATTAGATGATCTCATTGGGAAGCTTACTGGAATTCTTATAAAGCTGCTGCTTAGAAAAAATTGCCAACAATTTTTTTATACCCTCCTAGAGACTCTAATAAGCTTTTTACTTGCCACACTACTTATGATTTTGCTATGTTGATTAGACTTTTCACCTGGAGATTCTAGCTATGGCCTTCCATCCACATAAAGACCTTAAATACATTCTACACCCTTATATATTCGTGCTTAAAGAAAACCAAGGAATCCAAAACGACCTTTTCGACTATTCACTGTGGATGATGCGTATTTCTCCTGAAACTATACGTTCTCCTAAAGGCGTCGAAGGGAAAAAAGGAGTAGTGGGGAACGATTTTGATGCTCTTCAAGCGCATCTAAATTTTTCTTCCCTTCTATAAAAGATTTAGAAAATTAAACCTTCGAGAATAAATTTTGACAACTAGCACTCTTCTGATTGAAGTGCTAAAAAAATCTAAAACTCCTTGCAAACTTTTCCCGATTCCTATATCTTTTGGTTTTCAAATTAAGGTAGAAAAATGAATTTAACTTCTGCGATTCACTGCCTAGCAAATGTAGTGATTAGTACAGATAGAGGTATAGGCAATCTTTTATTTTCAGCTTTTCTAGCTAACAAATTAAGTAAACACTATCTTCGCTCGCCGGGTGAAATTGAAACTAGAAATCTTGGTAATTTACAGAATTTTTTAAAGACTAGGACAACCTCTTAGAATGGATCTGCCTTTTGATAAAGGGGTCTCTATCCTTTGAAAGCTAAAAAAGCAACCAAAATTTAGGCTAAGCGGACATAAAGGTTACTATAATATCTACCTTACAAGGGTAGGATAAAGTATTTAGGATGGATAGATTAACAAGTGAATGGTTTCAGTTTATCTAGTCCCCTAACTCTATAATAGGCAATTAAAACAAACTTTTTTTTGTATTTTAAATAACTTGTACAATTCGTTGACAACAAGGAGTAAAGAACAATGTCTTCTGCACCAAAACAAATTATATTTGAAGAAGAAGCTCGCGAAAAGCTACTTGCGGGTATTAAAGAACTTTCTACAATTGTAGCATTCACTCTTGGACCACGGGGTCGAAACGTTGGCTTAGAAAAATCCTGGGGAGCACCTACCATCACTAACGATGGGAGCACGATTGTTAAAGACATTAGCTTAAAAGATCAGTATAAAAACATGGGCATTTCCATGGCTAAAGAAGCCGTACAGAAGATGAAGGAAACCTGTGGGGATGGAACTACGCGAGCCACCTTACTTTTAGGAGCGATGGTAGAAAATGGCATTAAATTAATTGCCTCCGGTGCAAGCCCTATCAGCGTGAAAAGAGGGATTGACAAAGCTGTTGAAGCAATAGTGAACGAAATAGATAAGCAAGCTATCTCTGTACAAAGTGATCGGGAGATCCTTTCTATTGCCAATGTGGCAGCTTCTGGTGATGAAGAAGTGGGCAAAATGATTGCCGAAGCTATAAAAAAAGTAGGTAAGAATGGCGTAATCACCATTGAAGAGGCCAAAGGGACAGATACAACTTTAGAGATGGTAGAGGGGATGCGTTTTGACCGTGGCTACTTGAGCGCTTACTTTTGTACGAACAACGACAAAATGATTGTCGAAATGGAAAATCCTCAGATTCTTCTTATCGATCGTAAAATTAATAGCATTCATGAATTATTGCCCATCTTGCAGTCAGTCGCTACCACAGGTAAAAATCTACTCATTGTTGCTGAAGATCTAGAAGGAGAGGCATTATCTACACTGGTAGTAAACAAACTAAGAGGAACTTTGAAAGTAGCTGCGGTAAAAGCTCCCGGATTTGGGGATAGACGAAAAGCTATGCTAGAAGATATTGCTATCTTGACTGGAGCAGGAGTCGTGTCGGAGGAGACAGGAATTTCCATGAAAGAAATTCCTGATCATGTCCTAGGGTCTGCTGAAAAAGTTATCATCACTAAAGAGCATACCACTATTATGAATGGTGCTGGCCAGCCCGATGCTATCCAAGCCAGAGTGAAGCAAATTGAAAACGAAATTAATAATACCACTAGCACTTATGACAAAGAAAAGCTAGAAGAACGTAAAGCTAAATTAAGTGGTGGAGTAGCAGTCGTTCGCGTAGGAGCAGTGACTGAAGTCGAGCTCAAGCCCAAAAAACAACTTTTCGAAGATAGTTTAAACTCTACCAAAGCTGCTATTGAAGGTGGCATTGTGCCTGGTGGAGGGGTGGCTTTCATTCGTGCTAGCCAAATTGTCCCTACCCTTAAACTGGAAGGTGACGAAGCTCTTGGAGCTAAAATTGTGGCCACTGCCTGCGAGGCCCCTCTTAAGCAAATCGTATTTAATGCTGGACATGATGGATTAGTGATGCTAGCAGAAGTGCGACAAGCAAGCGCCAACTTTGGCTTCAACGTAATGAGTGAAAAGATTGAAGATTTAGTAGCTAGTGGCGTAGTAGACCCGGCTAAAGTCATAAAAAATGCATTAACCTATTCGGCTTCCGTAGCAGGTATTGTGCTGATTTCTGAAGCGCTTATCGGCGATGCTGAAGAAGAGGAAGAAAAACAGAAATAATAAGGGTGGAGTGTAAGCCAGATAGAGGATAGAAAAACTAAAACATTCTAGCTTAGCATCCCTTACACTCCTCTTGCTTTTCTACTTCTCTTGTTTTTCAATTTGAGCCTCCTTTTATCTAAAAATGAAAAAAAAATATTTTCTTGGCCCCTTTGCTTTTTATGTCCTTCCAGTTAGTATCATGCTCATCTGGTGGTCTGTAGCTTTTAAACCATCTAATGATCAATTATCCGACCTGTATCCCCCTTGTCCTTCCTCTAGGCCCCTACCCTCTATATTTAAATACCTCTCTACTCTCCAACGTGAAAACATTCATCAAGCGTTAAATGGAGATTACTCCATGATGAGTAAGCTCATCACTGACTGGGACCATGATGCTCAAATCATGGAGCAGTATGGCTATAACACTGTCAAGCGCTTGTTAAGAGAGGATTTTCTAAGATGCCAGCTTTTGGCAAGGCAAATTAATAATAGTTCTAGAGAAGATCTTAATCTTCTTCATGATCATTACCGTCTTCCCTCTATTCAAGATGATAATGGGAACATATTTGATTTATCAACTTCTTATAAACGCTTTCTTCCGCAAACTTTTGTGGCAGCAAGCTTTTTGTTAGCGCTTAGTGAGCCCGAATTGATCGTTGCTTTACCCGCTGGAATGCGCAAGCAGGCCGCTATCTATCCTAAAAAGCTCACCCATCTTATTGCTTTAGATGCAGATCGCTATCATACAGAAAAATTGTACAATGCCCGCCCTGATATCGCTTTTGTAGCAGACTATTCAAACCCCTCCACACTGGAAGCCTTAAAAAAGCAAGGGATTCCCCTCTTTACTTTAAAACATGTTAACTCGCCTGAAGAAGTTCAAAATGCCCTACTTCGTATTGGACACATCATCAATCGCCCGATAGAAGCTGAGCTGCTAAATTATTTTGTTGAAGCGGCTATGCTAGCTATTGATAATCGCTTTAACATGATAAGCAGCACCTTCCCTTCTACCCATCTACCCCCTAAAGTTCTTTTCCTTAAGCACCATCTGACCTTTTCAACGCCTTCCTCTCATACCCTTACAGGCAAGCTACTCAATCGTATGGGCGTTAAACAATTATTGGGCAGCGCGGGAAATTCACATAAGCACGCTTGGACACTACCCATCCATCAAGAGCACATTAGGCAGATGGATCCAGATTATATCATTATTGCTACCTCTGATATGGATAGTAATAAGCGTAGTTTCCTTAAAAAACAACTCTTCTGCCTATTAAAAGAAAAGACAAATAAACCTATTGCTTTTGTAAATGAAGCCATTCAAGAAAGTCCTTCCCAGTATATGGTTTTGGCTTATTATGATTTGTATACAGCGTTAACGCGAGTCAATTAAAATGCATAAGCATCTTTTATACGTTATCCTTTATTTGATTCTCCTTTTATCTATCATCCTTACTTTAACAAGTGGCGAGACAGAATTTATTCAAGTGTGGAAAGATGCGTTAGCACAATTATCAGGTTCTTCATCCTATTGGAATCCTCTTTTAGACGAGAGGCTTCCAAGGCTTATTGTATTGTTATGTACAGGAGCTTCTTTAGCTGTAGCAGGAACGGTCACTCAAGCCCTTTTCCAAAACCCTCTAGCCTCTCCTGGTGTTTTAGGAATCCCAGCGGGAGGCAGCCTACTGGTTGTGATAATTTTTATTTGTGAATTACACTACCATTATCCCTACGCTATCCCTATTGCCGCATTTATTGGTTGTTTAGGTACCCTGCTTGTCGTCTACTCTCTTTCTCGTAGAAAAGGGTATGTGGAATTAACCCATATGGTCTTGACAGGTATTGCTGTGTCTACGCTTATAGTTACTATTCAAAGCTCTATTATCTATGCTTTTCGAGATCGCTGGCATATTATACAAACTTTAACCGAATGGGAGGCTGGGTCTACCTCTGATCGCAGCTGGATGCATGTGCATTTGCAACTTCCTCTTACTCTTTTTGGCCTCTCAAGTTGCTGGCTCTATAGCAAAGAAATCAATATCATGGCCTTTGGAGAGGAAGAAGCTAAAAATCTAGGGGTAGAAGTAGATAAAATTCGCTGGCGGCTATTTTTAAGTATCTCTTTATTAATTAGCGGCGCTGTTGCCGCGGTGGGAAATATAGCATTTTTTGGTCTTCTACTCCCCCATCTTATTCGCCGCTTTGCAGGTCCTAATAACCAGCAACTGATCCCTCTTGCTATTCTTGGCGGTGGTGCTATTTTAACTGCTATGGATGTAGGCTTGCGCTTTTTTTCCTTGCAAGCTTTTTCTATAGGAAATATCTCAGGTATAATGGGAGGAATCTTTTTTCTTTGTATTTTAATGGGAAGTCGTTATAGGCACGCTTTGTTCAGAAAAGGAGACTATGCGTGTATGCTTCCACTAGCTTTCATTCTGGCTGCTAACTTACAGGAAATTAATGCTTGAATTAAAGAATTTAACTTATAAAGTAGGCCATAAAGTCCTAATCGATAATATTTCTTTAAAATTTATACCTGGCTCTATCTATGGTATTATTGGCCCTAATGGTGCAGGAAAAAGTACTTTGCTTAAAACTTTGACAGGTATATGGAAAGCTACCGCGGGAGAGGTATTTTGGAATAACCAAGAACTCCTCTCTCAGGATAGGACAACAATTAGCCGCACCTTATCCCTCGTTCTTCAAAATCCACAGCCCCATTTTGCTTTTAGCGTAGCTGAAATGGTGGAAATGGGCACTTATCCTCGCCATGACCTTGGAAAAAAAGAAAAAAAAGCTAAAGTTCAGTGGGCTTTAGAATTAGTCAATGGTTGGCATTTAAGAGATGAACGTATAACTGAAATCTCGCAAGGAGAAAGGCAAAGAATTTATATTGCTCGCTCGTTAGTCACGCAATCGCCTATATTGGTATTAGATGAACCTACCTCTAATTTAGATATCAAACATCAACTAGAAATATGGAATTTACTGCGCCAATTGTCTCAAGAAGATAAATTAATTATTGTAGCCAACCATGATTTATATGCCACTGAACGTTTTTGCGATCAAGTAGCCGTTTTGAAGCAGGGATGTCTTTTCTATCAAGGACCCTTTGCCGCCATGAAATCCTCCTCTTTGCTTTACGAAGTGTTTGAAATAGCCCACCTATGAGGGAGCTTTTAAAGGAATAGCTTTGTTTCTTGCATGAATACCTTAAATTTTAGCTTACACCTTTTAAAGCAACTACGTCTGTTTAGTCAAAAAGAATTAACCTTTTTCTAAGCTGACTCTCCCCGTAAAAACGAGCTTTTTATTAAGTGTATGGCTACATAAAGAGTTGCTCAAAAAGCGTATTATTATTTGATCATACAAGCAGCTTTCTTATCTTTCAGGCAATATGCCTACCCTAAAAAATCCAGTAAGCTTATAGGCTTTTAACTTAGATTTTTAATTGCTTTTTCTCTAAGCAATTAACTTTTTTTACTTTTTATTTATATGTTTTTATATTAAAATCATTTATTTAAACTAACACCTCTCTATTTTTCATTTTATTTATGACCCAAATTTTGTGCGTTACCCAGTTTGATGCGGTGACTAATCGTAATATCAATGCCTGGCTTAAAGAAGGGTATGATGAACAGACAAAGTTAACCATAAAGAAATTACTCAAAGAACATCCTGAGGAAATAGCTGATGCATTTTCTACCAACCTCTCTTTTGGTACAGGAGGTCTACGGGGGCTCATAGGAATAGGAACCAATCGCATCAATCAATATACCATTAGGGCTTGTACGCAGGGCCTGGCTAATTACTTAAATAAACAGCCTACCCACGCTGCTCAGATTTCTGTATTAATTGGATACGATTGCCGTCATTATTCGCGTGAGTTTGCAGAAGAATGCGCTAAAGTTTTAGCAGGCAACAACATTCAGGTATATATCTATCAAGATATTCGCCCTACTCCTTTAGTCTCCTTCGGATGTCGTTATAAAAAATGTGACGCTGCTATTATGCTAACAGCTTCGCATAATCCTGCGCAGTATAACGGCTATAAACTGTATGGAAAAGATGGAGCACAGGTATCACCTCCTCATGATCAACTGATTGTTAAAGAAATTAATGAAATTACCGCTCTTAAAATGATTAAGTATGAAAAAGAGCTCAATCACCCCCTTATAAAATGGATAAAAGATGAAATCGATCAAGCGTATTTAAAAGCTATCATGCCCCTGCAACTCTATCCAGAAGAAAATAAAAAGGAAGGCAGTACTTTAAAAATTGTCTACACTAGCTTGCATGGGACTGGGATTACAATTTTGCCTACAGCTATGAAAAGCTGGGGATTTTCAACTATAAAATTAGTGACTAAACAAGTAACTGTTGATGGGAATTTTCCTACAGTAAAATCACCTAATCCGGAAGAAGAAGAAGCCTTAAAGCTAGGCAAAAACACCCTTAAGTATGTTAAGGGAGAAATTTTAATCGCTACTGATCCGGATGCTGATCGCGTCGGCATCGTGATTAACCATCACGGCCACATGTATTCTCTTGATGGTAATCAGCTGGCTTGTCTATTGCTGGATCATATTTTAGAAGCACTTTCCAAGCAAAAACGTCTTCCTAAAAATGCTGCTTTTGTGAAAACTATCGTTACCTCAGAACTTTTTCAAAAAATATGTGAAAGCTATGGTAAACCATGCTTTAATGTACTTTCAGGCTTTAAGTATATAGCGGAAAAAATTCGTGAATGGGAAAGCTCATTGCCCTGTTATCAGTATTTATTTGGTGTTGAAGAGTCTTGCGGCTATCTCTATGGAACTTTAGCACGCGATAAAGATGCAGTCCTCACCTCCCTATTAATTTGTGAAATGGCTTTACACACCAAACTTCAAGGCAAAACATTAATAGATAAACTCCACGAGCTTTGGCAAAAGTATGGCACTTATGTAGAAAAAACTTTTGTTTTAAAATTCAAGGATACTAGCGCTGGCAAAGAGCAAATACTAAGAGGAATGAGTGCATTACAAACAAATCCTCCTCAAGCAATTGGAGGGATTGAAGTGATTAGGATGGAAGATTACTTGACATCCAAACGAATGGATTTGAAAACAGGAAAAAGTGAGGAAATTTTTCTTCATAAATCGGAATTTTTGGTATTTTATTTAGCTGATGAGTCTAAACTAGCCATTCGCCCTTCAGGAACAGAACCCAAGCTTAAAGTTTACTGTGGGGTGAGAAAGAAAAATTTTATAAATGTGGAAGAGGCTGCAGCGGAAGGAAAAAAGCATGCTCAATTTCTTCTAACAGCCTTTCAATGCCAGCTTTATAAAGATTATCTAGGAAGCATAAGCAATGATTAGCCCCACTTTTTCTTCCAAGCGATGCTATCTATGTGAAGGCGAATAGCAAAGCTAGTAAGAAATAACTAACTTTTCAACATAATTAAGCTCCTTATTTTGAAGATAGCTTAAGGAAAAATTTTTGTATGATGCCTATAAATTCAGATGATCCTTTTAGTTGCTTAAGGCAAAGCTTTTTAGAAATAGATCCTGCTCGAAAAAAGCTACTTTTGAATCAACTCTCTTATTCCCAACGAGAAGATCTTCTTAAAATCATTCGTCAGGGAGCTAAGGCGCAAGTTAGTAAAGAAAATTTTCTTTTTCTAAAAAGCCAAGTAAAAAACATTCATCATTTAATGCCTAATTTAACGAGCACACGCAATTATTCCATTCTTTCTCAAATGCTTGCCAAATGCAAAGCCTTGGTAAAGCATCTACTAGCTTTTTTCAATATTATGACTGCTATGGCTACTCACTTAGTGGCTCAAAAGATTTTATTTAAAAATAAAACTTCCGTAGAACAAAAACCCTATATTACTGAACTGGCTTTTCTGAAACTTCTCCAAGCAATCCCCAGCTCTCAGGAAGGTAGCCATAAAATCAACTTCGCAAAATTACTAACCGAGCATGGCTATGCTGCCGAGTTTAAAAATATTGAATTTTCTGCTGACTTTCAATTTTTTAAGAATGCTGATTTGGAAGGAATTGTTTTTAACCACTGTACCCTTCGCTGGAATCATTTTGGAAAATCAAAATTAGAAAATGTGGTTTTTCAGGGATGCAATTTATCGAATATATCTTTTATGAATACCTCTCTTACAAATTGTTTCTTTAATCACTGTGAAATGCGCGAAGTAATGTTTACAGCAGCCGAGCTGCATAACACGGCGTTTAAAAGCAGCTCGCTTATTACTTGTAGTTTTGAGGACGCCACTCTACGCCAATGTTCTTTTCATAAAGTTATTATGCCAGCCACACATTTTCTTGAAGCGGTAGTCATTGATACTGCCATCCAAAAAAGTGAATTAAAAAATACAGTATTTTTTGGCAACTTAGATAAGTTTGATTTTCCTGCCCATGATCCATCTCGTCAAAGTGCTATAATTTCTAAACCCGCTACAGCTATTTTAGTCGATCCTGAGAATCGAGGGTTAAGTGTTCCCAAAGTATTCATCAAATTAGATAAGATTGCTGGCTTGCTGCCGCTTCGTATTACCGTTCAACCACAAAAGCTTACTAAAGAAGCTACAAATCAAGAAGCTGACATTCTAATCAATAAGGTAGGCCCCTATCACAAAAGTAAAACTCCTATTCCTCAACGCATCATGCAGGCTATAGCTGAAAACCCTCATCTCTACCCCAGCTGTGCTTCAATTTTAAAAAAAGCTCACGCATTAGCCTCTGAAGTAGATTCTTTCTTACTGCCTGGTGGTGAAGATATACCCCCTGCCCTTTATGGAAGAAAACAGGAAAAACCTACAGAATGGGATAGAGATTATCGTCGTTCTTTTCTAGAATTGTCGATGATGCATTACGTCCATCATCAAGGGCTTCCTCTAATGGCTAATTGCCGAGGCTTCCAGCTAGCCAATGTTTATTTTGGAGCCCAGCTTGAGCAACATGTGGAGGGGCATAACAATGTTTTACAAATATTACATCGTGCGAAAAAATTTTATCACGGGCTTACTTATAAAGCCTTAAAAAAGCCTATGATTAGCTTAAGCTCCCACCATCAGGGGATTCCCACGGAATTAGCAGCCACTGAATTTATTGAGCCTTTAATAGAATATGAGGGCTTAGTGAAGGCTTCTGAAGCTAAACATTCGGGAGCCACGCCCCTAATATTATTGCAATTTCATCCCGAATTTCTCAAAGCTCAAACTGCTCACACATTTTTTTTAGAGTTAATTGATAAAGCCCTAAACTTCCTTCTGTCTAAAAGAAACGATCTCTTTTGGAAAATATTTTTCGACAGTGCGAATACCCATCGCTACCGCAAAATTGCCTTAGCGGCTTTAAAAAATTCTGTAAAACTTCATCGATAATTTTTTTGAGAGCACTTTCGGCATCTTTCAAAAATATGATTATGGATTTGAAAACTTAAGCTTACCAAGTAAACTTTCTAATAGTTATTTCTCTACTTAAAAAGAGGGCTTATAAAATGGGGAGTAGCTTAAAAGGCTTATTATACGTTTAAAAAAACATAAGTCTGTATGCCCAATCCTTTAAAAAGCTTCTCTTTACTTTAACAAGAGGAATTTTATAAAGTACCGGGCGGCATAAGGAGCAACTCAAAAACGTATGAGGGGTTTTTAAAAAAATTACGTGGATAGCCTGAAAAAAAATCTCCTCTCCGATCATTTTTCCTCTACTTTAATGCCTACTTTTTTAAGATGAATGAGTGATTAAGAAGTTACTTAAGAAGCCTATGATTTATTATTTTTATGAGCAACCGCCCGTTTTCTAGGATGATTACGCTCAGGAGGAGGACTTCCTATCCAGATAGGCTTGCGTCGAATGTGGTGTAAGACGCGGCTTAAAGCTTTTAGCTCTTTATCTGTCACCAAAGTAACGACAACTCCTGCCCGCTCTTGACGGCCCGTACGGCCAGAGCGATGGACATATACATCGGGGCTATCAGAAAGTTGATAGATAAACACATGGGTGATATTAGAAAAATCTAAGCCTCTTGCCGCAATATCAGTAGCTACTAAATGACGTATTTTGCCATGGCGAAATTTATTGGTAATTATAGAACGTACATCTTGACCCAATCCCGCATGCAACAAATCAACATCCCCCATTTTACGTTGCAACGTTCGGCAAACTTTTTCGCATTGGATTCTTGAATGGCAAAAAATAATGGTTTGCTTAGGCTTTAATTCTTCTAATAAGCTACATAAAGCTTGATCTCGCTGATCATAACGGCAATATAAAAAGCGATGCTCTATTGACTCTGGAGAGACTTCATTTGACAACAAAGAGATTTCTTGCGGCGCTTTCATATGTTTTTTTGCCATGCTACGAATCTCTTCTTGCATCGTCGCAGAAAATAATAACGTTTGATGCTCATGGACCAGGCAATTAATAATGAAGGCCAGGTCATCATAAAAACCCATGCCAAGCATTTCATCAGCTTCATCTAATACTAGGATATCTACTTGTGTCAAGTCGATTTGTCGGCTATAGATAAAGTCAATTAAACGCCCTGGTGTAGCTACTAGCACCTGCACACCCGATTTTAGTTTAGCTTGCTGCATGGTCGCATCTTCCCCTCCAAAAATAGCAAAAGCTTTCACTTTTTTTTCATAGCCAATTTTTTGAGCTTCCGTGGCATATTGCATAGCCAGTTCACGCGTGGGAACAATGATAAGAGCTTGTACGTGAGGAGAGTCAGGATTTACTTTATTACAAATCGGGATTGCACAGGCGGCTGTTTTACCTGAGCCTGTTTTAGACAAAGCGATAAGGTCTTTTCCTTGTAGTATCAAGGGGATAGCTTGGGCTTGAATAGCAGAAGGTTGTTTGTATTGCATCCTTTCAAGAGATTTAAGAATCAAAGGATCAAGGTTCATATTTTCAAATAATGTCATTGGCACCGTTTTTTAATATTATTCGCAAGAATTTTTATAGATATAAAACTAGGGATAAAATGACGAAAGAAGACAGCTAAGCGGTATTTCCAGTTAAAAACATTGATAGTTTTTAAGCTTTTAATTTGCTTCCATATCTGTTCAGCAGCAAACTGAGAAGTCATAATGCCCTTTTTATTAATCGCAGGATTTCCGCCTGCGCGGATTCTAAAATTAGTGTCAACCATGCCTGGGCAAGCTACCAAAACTCTTATTCCTTTCGAACGCAGCTCATAATCTAAAGAATAGGACAGCTTATTCACAAAGCTTTTGGAGGCAGCATATACCGAGAAATAAGGAAATGTAAAAAATGCAGCCACCGAAGAGACATTCATAATTACCCCTGTTTTATTAGCTTTTTCCATAGCTTTAGCGGCCTCAAGGCTTAATTCAAGTAAAGCCACACCGTTAACCTCTAATATTTGCATCTGTTGTTCTGTAGTATAGTTAATAGCTTCATTATATAAAGCAAAACCAGCATTATTGATAATTAGATCCGGAGCTTGTTGACGAATAATCTTTACGAGAGCTTGCCTTCCTTCTGAGGTAGAAAGGTCTGCTGGGGCAGTCTCCACGCTTACTTTTAGCCTTAAGACTTGCGCAGCTTTTTCCAGCTGAACAAGATGACGGCCACTTATAATTAAACGAATGCCCTCAGAAGCTAGAACCTCACAAAGAGCATAGCCAATTCCTGAGGTAGCACCGGTCACTAATGCTAAAGAAGGGGCTGGCACTCTAAGCCTCACAGGAAGGAATTGTTTCACCATTAGCTGTTTCTTTTTTAAGCTCTTTGGTAGGATATTTGACACGAGAGTGACCTGAAGCCACCAGTGTTTTAATCAATGTTTCTTTCACCATAGCTAATTCTTCAAAAGTCAGTAAACAATCATCAAACTGCCCATCATCTGCTTTTTCACGAATTAAGCGATTAGACAACTCGGATAAAGTATGCTCAGTTACTTTATCTAAAGATCTTGAAGCAGCCTCTAGGGTATCCGCAATCATAATGATGACAGATTCTTTGCTACGTGGCCTAGGTCCTGAATAGCGGAAATCTTTTTCATCCACCCGATCGATATCCCCCTCCATTTTTTCTAATTGCTTACGATAGAAATAATAGACCCGCGTAGTTCCATGATGTTCTTTAATAATATCGATGAATTGTTCAGGCAGACCTGCTTTGCGCCCCATAGCTACACCTTCACTGACGTGAGCCAAAATCACCTGTGCTGATTCTAAAGGCGTTAGCAATTGGTGAATATTCATCCCTCCTTGTTGGTTTTCAGTAAAATATTGAGGGGTTGCCAACTTGCCCACATCATGGTACAAGGTGGCCACTCTACAAAAAAGTCCATTAGCTCCTATAGCAGAAGCAGCTGACTCTGCTAGATTACCCACAACTACCGAATGCTGATAGGTACCGGGGGCTTCTATAGTCAGACGGCGTAGCAAATCGTTATTAGGATCCATGTATTCCATTAAAGTGACATCGGTCATGATACGAAAGACTGATTCGAAAAGAGGTAGAAGCCCTACCACGAGGATAGCACTTAAAAGTAGAAAAAAAGCTACACACATAATATCGGGAAAAAGAGAAAAATTCCATAAAGAATTATTATAGAAAGACATGGCTAATATCAGTCCCACTGCACTAACCCAGGCTTTGCCACAGACTACAAATATTTCTTTACGTTTACGCAGCGAATGAGTACTTAAGATGGCCACTAAGGCAGTGGCTAAGTTTAGAATCATAAACCCTTGCCGATCAAACGCCAGGGTCATAGTGAAAATAAAGGTTAAAAGAGCGCTTACAAAAGTGGCAACAGCTGAATTCATCAAACTACAAAGTAAAATAGCTGCAAAGGGAACGAATAGAGGATATCGCACCACTTCAATTAAATTGATTTTAGAGTTAAGTAAAAAAAACTCGGTAATCTTAGTTAACCCTAGAGTGAGGAGCACAATGGTAACAATGAGAAATAGCTTACGATTAGAGGTTAGTATAGAGGGGCTATTAACATGAAAATAGGCTACACAAATACCTGTCAAAAGCAAAGCCATAACAAAGCTACCCAGCAAAGTCAAAGGATGCCATAGGTTGCGGCTTTCCCCTAAAGCTTTTTTCATGGCTTGCAACATGGCAATGTGCCGAGCAGTTACTTTATCGCCCTGATTTATTATCCGACTTCCTGCACTTACATGCGTATACTTATCAGGCACTAAAGCTTGAATTTTTCTACTAATGTAGCGATAAGCGGGAAAATCTTCTTGAACTTTCCAGGTTTTAGCTTGAAAATAATCAATAATAAAATTAGCCGTTACATTTGATATAAAAGTGGTAGGAAAAGTAAATTCTTTGACATAATCCCACACGGATGAAGGAATGATAACATCCTCCATTTCTTCTGGAGTGTAAGCTAAGTAATTTTCCGTTGATAACCCTATATCTTGCATCTTCTGCATCGTACGAGGATCAGTAAAACGCAGTTTTAACAGAGTTTTTTCCAGGGCATCTACCCCTTTATACATTTCTTCAAAAGTGCTTTTTTCTGAGTATTTGCGCCAATCCTGATTATAGATAAGAAAGTTTTCAAACTCTATTCGTCTTTGCCGTACATACTTTTCAGATAAAGCATAAATCTTGCCTACATCTTTAACTACTTCTTGTTTTAAAATGATGGTGGCTTCTTCATCATAAAAGTCAAAATCTACTTGTGTAACAGTATAGTTAGGAGCAATACTATTTAACTCAAGCACTTCTACACGAACTTCTCGAAAGTGGAGAAAAGCAAAAAAGCAAATGAAAAAAATAGTACCAATGAGTAAACGTATTCCAAAACTTTTGTCAAAAAAACCTTGCTCGCGGGAAAACTTTAACTCATTATAGTTGGCAATCTCGCTCGCTTTGTCATTCATATTGTTTTATCCTAATCTTCTATAAATTCTTGTTCCCATCCTATAAAATGCTTAGTGAACCAAGAGTTACATCAAGTCACCATCATAACATATTAATTAAAATTAATCCCCACTTTTATTTGTTGCTGCCCCCTCAAATCATGAGCCATGCCATGCTGCAAAGATAAATGCGACAATTTTTTAGAGGCTAGATGCCCTAATTTACAGCTGCTAGCTTATTTCTTTCTTGTTAACGTCTCTCTTGCAAAAAGCCTACCCAAGCCCTATCCTAGCTAAAAAATATTTTTTGCCGACAGGTCAAAATTATCCATTTTATTATTTATTTCTTGCAGCATATTGGCAGCTTTCTTCAGAATCAGTTACTCAATTCCTTTAGTCGTTCGATCTACATATGCATAAGAGTAATAAAAAAAAAGTGTTAGTTACCGGTGGAGCTGGCTTTATTGGCTCAACTGTGAACAAGTTACTTCATGAAGCTGACTATGATACTGTCATTTTGGATAACTTAAGCCAGGGCAAACGCAACCGTGTAAAGTGGGGAACTTTTATTGAAGGCGACATGGGTGATCCCCTTCTCTTAAAAAAACTTTTTGCTAACCAGCAGTTTGATGCTGTGATGCACTTTGCTGCCTTTATTAATGTAGGTGAATCTGTACATAGCCCAGAAAAATATTATATTAACAACGTTTCCTCTACATTAAATTTATTGAAATGTATTAAAGAATTTAGTGTTAAGGTCTTTATATTTTCTTCCTCCGCAGCTGTATATGGTTTACCTCAGGCTAACTTCATTTCTGAAGATCATCCCACTCATCCTATTAATCCCTACGGTGAAAGCAAGCTTATTATTGAGAAAATTTTAGATGATATGGATAGGGCTTATGGAATTAAATCTGCTAAACTGCGCTACTTTAATGCGGCCGGTGGGGATCCTGAAGGAAAAATCAAAAATGATTTCTCTGCCTCCTCCAATCTTATTCCTATCGTTCTTCAAGCTATTTTAGATAATCGACCTGTCACTATTTTTGGAAAAGACTACCCTACTCCCGATGGAACTTGTTTAAGAGACTACATTCATATCTACGACTTAGCTACTGCACATATCAAAGCCATGGAGAAATTATTAGCTGGAGGCTCCACGGAAATTTATAATTTAGGAAATGGAAAGGGATTTAGTGTACAAGAAGTCCTTCAAGCCGCTGAAAAGGTGACTAAGCGAAAAATTCAAGTCCTTGAAGGCCCCCCACGTCCGGGAGATCCTCCTTATCTTGTAGCCAATGCTCATAAAGCTAAACAAGAGTTAAACTGGCAGATTAAATACCCTAGCCTTGAAGAGATGATTGACCACGCTTGGGCCTCTTTGGAACAGTAATAAATAAAACAATCACTTGGTCTTTAGATGGAAAGCTAGCCTTTTAATTTAAAAATTAATTTGATTGTTCTATCCTTTAAAGCTGCTTTTTTCATTGGCATGCGCTTTATTAATTTGTATTTGGCAGCTTATGCATTCACTGACTATTAAGTTTACGATAGGCTCCTTGGGCAGGAGTTAATGCAATTCTATATTTAATAAAAGCCTAATTTTAAGGGAAGAGTTAGCCTGCAAATGCTAAATTTTCTTTTTGGAGGATAGAGCTATAGCTTCTTTAGCCGTTAGGTTTAATCTTTCCTTTTCTTAAGAAGTTGGCTTAAAATTGGCCATTTTTCTACATAAAAGAATTACACCTTAGAAGAGCTTAATTATGTTAAGGGCCCATCCTAAGTAGGCCTGTAAGAAGTTTTTTTGTTTAGCACAAATTCCTCCTTCCTTAAAATTACTCAAGGCAAGTAAAATAGATAAAAAAACATTCAAACATCTTTTATGACCTCCTATCAAGTTCTGGCTAGAAAATATCGACCTCAAACTTTTGCTGAAGTTCTAAACCAAGATGCTATTGTAACAACGCTTAAAAATGCCATTAAGAATAATCGCCTGGCACAAGCTTACCTGTTTTGTGGCTCTAGAGGAACAGGCAAGACTACCCTAGCTCGTATCCTTGCCAAAGCATTAAATTGCCACCATCTTACTGAGCAGTTTGAGCCCTGCAATCGATGTAAATCTTGCCAAGAAATCACTTCTGGCCATTCCTTAGACGTTCTAGAGATTGATGGAGCTTCTAACCGGGGGATTGACGACATTCGTCAAATTAATGAAACTGTGGGGTATGCTGCCTCAGCGGGTGGATATAAAATCTACATTATCGACGAAGTCCATATGCTCACTAAAGAAGCTTTTAATGCTTTGTTGAAAACCCTTGAAGAGCCGCCTCCTAAAGTTAAATTTTTATTTGCTACTACCGAGGCGCATAAAGTTCTGCCTACTATTTTAAGTCGCTGTCAACGTTTTAATCTTAAACGCATCTCTCCCCTACTCATCCAAGCAAAGCTACGTAAGATTGCAGAAGAGCAAAATATTCAGGTCGAAGATGAGGCCCTTCGTCTAATAGCTAATCATGCGGAGGGAGGGCTGCGCGATGCTGAATCTCTTTTTGACCAAGTCTTATCTTTTCATGATGGTTTGATTACTGCTTCCACGGTAGCTTGCATGTTAGGTATTGTGGAAAGCGATTATTTTTTCAAATTAGATAAAGCTAGCCAAGAAAGTAATTTAGCGGTAGCGTTTGACATTAGCGAAGAGGTATTTTCTCAAGGTAAGGATATAGTTTATTTTGTTGAGAAATTAACCGAGCACTTTCGCAATATCTTGGTTGTCAAGCTCTCGGGCACGCAAGCACCTTTCTTGCATCTATCCGAGGAAGAACGCGAGAAATATGCAGTTTCTGCTAAAGTGTATTCCCAAGAAGCTTGCTTAATGATTTTAGACTTTTTAGTAGAAGCTCATCAGCAAATCCGATTCGCTCCTTCACCTAAAACAACTCTAGAAGCTTTATTCTTGCGGATCATTCGTGCTCAATCCCGAATTCCTGTAGACATTCTTGTGCGTCGCTTAGTGGATCTAGAGCAAAAGATAAGCAAAGAAGGATCCTCACTAGAAAACCCTTCTAAAGTTACAGCTGTGCCACCTGGTGCTACACCAGCTATCTCTTCTGCGCCACCCAGTTCGCCTATCAAGCCAGAAGCACCTTCTCCTGCTCCTAAATTAGAACCCTTAGCAGATAGAGTTGCGAAAGAAATTCCTTCATTATCTAAAACTAGCGATAAGCTTGCCTCTACTACTGTTGATCCCAATCCTTATGCTACACCAGCTATCTCTTCTGCGCCACTTGGTTCACCTATCAGGCCCGAAGCGCCTCCTCCTCCAGCTCCTAAGTTAGAACCCTTAGCAGAGAGAACTGCAAAAGAAATTCCTTCATTATCTAAAACTAGCGATAAACTTGCCTCTACTAGTGTTGATCCTACTCCTTCCCCTGCTGACCTTGGAATCGTAGAAATAGTAGAAAAAAAAGGTCTGCTTGCCAATAGCAAAGTCATAAAGGAGAAGCTCGATCCTAGCAAGATCAGTCGCTATGATACGATTATGCAATTTGCAGCCGTAGAATTAGAAGGAACCATTCAAAAAAAATTAAGTTAAGGAAATATATGGGCACAGGTTTTTCAAAGCAAAAGAAACAAGCTAAAATGCTACAGGATCAATTCTCCAAATTGCAGACCCAATTACAAGCCACTGAAGTGATAGGAAGTGCTGGTAACGGTCTTGTATCGATTACCTTATCGGGCGAGCACGAACTAAAGCAGATTAAAATTAAGCCTGAATGTGTAGATCCTGAAGATGTGGAAGGACTTGAAGATCTTATCAAAGCCGCTTATAAAGATGCTTTTACTAAGCTTAAAGAGCAAAGCCCCAAAATACCTAGCCTGCCTGGTATGCCTAATTTAGGTGGATTTGGCTTCTAAAGCCATTTATTTGCTTATAAAAATCAAATATTTATTATTGTTATTGGAATTTTATAAATTTCTTCCTTAATGCGTAACACATGAAAAGGAAGCTTAATTGAAATAAACATTACACTCTAACCTTGTGCTATGTTTAACTTTTTAATTAAAGGCTTTTAAGCAGTTCTTTATGAACCTCCCACTAATTAGTTCAACATGATTTAAAGCCTTTTTGCCCTGAGACAATATTTTAGGAGAGTTTTATATCAAAAAATGCTATATTTTCTTTACAAGTAAATCATTACAAAGCTCTTAATTTCTTGCAAAGTTTACTATGAAACCAAATAAACTAAACAATCAACAAGACCTGCTTTTTAAATTCCGCTTTAGCAATGAACTTAACCAAAATCATCCTCTTGTCCAGCTATCCAAGTTGATTGAATGGAAGCAGCTGGAAGAAGAGTTTGATAAGCTGTTTGTAGAAAATGTAGGCCAGCCAGCTAAGCCTGTAAGGTTAGTTGTAGGTCTCTTTATCTTGCAACACATGTATGGAATTTCTGATGAAAATGTGGTGCATCGATGGGTAGAAAATCCTTATTGGCAATACTTTTGTGGATATGATCACTTCAAGCATGAGCTGCCTATCCATCCTACTTCTTTAATTAAATGGAGAGATAGATTGGGTGAAGCTGGACTTAGTAAAGTCTTACAAGAAACGATTGTAGTAGCTGTTTTGACAGGCGCGGTGAAAAAAAAAGCCTTAAAAAAGTCATTGCCGATACAACGGTGATGCCCAAAGCTATCGCTTTTCCTACCGATGCAAAGCTTTACTTTAAGTCTATTCAGGCGCTTGTAAAAATAGCCAATAATTACAAAATCATTTTGCGACAAACCTATAAAAAGCTAGCCAAAACAGCTTTGTGTATGCGTGCTCGTTATGCCCATGCTCGTCAAATGAAAAGAGCTAAAAGGGAAGAAAAAAGGCTGCATACTTATTTGGGAAGAGTAATTCGGGATTTTGAGAGAAAGATAGAAGGACAAAAGTTAGATCAAGAAGGCTCCTTTCTTTTAGACACTATTAAACGTATTTTTAACCAAAAAAGAAACGATTCGCCTAAGGTGTATAGCTTGCATGAGCCCCATGTGGAATGTATTGCTAAAGGTAAAGTAGAAAAAAGATATGAATTTGGCTGCAAAACTTCGCTAGTCATCACTCATCAAGAAGGGTTAGCTTTAGATGTTAGAGCCATTCATGGCAATCCGTACGATGGGCACACTCTTGAAGAAGCTATTAAAAATGCTCAAAACAACAGCGGTAAGAATATTGAAGTAGCATTTGTAGATAAAGGCTATCGAGGTCATACAGTAGAAGGTAAAACCATATTTATTTCTGGGCAAAGAAAAGGCCTTACACATTGGATTAAGTCCCAACTTAAAAGGCGCCAAGCCATAGAACCTCATATAGGCCATATGAAGAATGATGGCAAACTGGGACGTAATTACCTTAAAGGCCGTTTGGGAGATTGTTTTAACGCCATTTTATGTGGAATTGGCCATAACATGCGTTTAATTTACAACTGGCTAGTCGCTCAAAATTCTCCCAAACGTCTTTATTCAGGCTAAAAAAACTCATTTTCTTCTTTAAATTGCTTTAACGCTCTATCTTGAAGGCTACCTCCTGCTCTAAAACTCCTAATTTTTAGCCAATTTTCATATTCATCAACAAAAATACTTGGATTTTCAATTTTTTAACTTAGGGCTAAATGAAAATTCATAATTTTTCTTTCTAAAATAGATGCAATGAAGAAATTTTTAAGGTTAATTCAGGTCGAACTACTGAGTGTATCCATCAAGCGCTTGACATTGACATTAAATTGCTTGGGAAAAATCATCTTAATGTGGCCGTTATTTACAGTAATCTGGCTATGCTCTATCAAGTACAAGGAAATTCGTTCAAGGCGGCAGAATTTGCTAACCAATCACTAAGAATATTTGTCACTATTTATGGGAGATATCATCCCAGCTTAAAAGCTTTATACCATAGCCTCCACATTCTTATTCCAAGCCTAGAATTATACACGCAAGAATTCACTTATTTGAAAAATTAAAATAAATTTTTTCAAAAAAATATAAAGCCTTTTCTGAGGAGGATAGGACTTTTGAGCAATAGGGATAGGTTGCTTGATACAAGCTGCATAGATAGCGTCTGCTAGAAAATCTAGAATAGATTTTCCTTGTCGATAAAGAGTTCCGATACAGCTATGCAGCGCTCCCTTCCACCTTTTGCTATAGGTAGACTGGTTATCTAGGCATAACTTACGTACAATGGCTAGATTTCTTAAAGATTCTTCGGCAGCATTATTGATCATAGGGATAGCAGGATCTTTCAAGTAAGCCTGGAAATATTTGATCTGTTTTAAAAGCTTTTGGCAAAACTTCCGCAATTTCTTGGTGCTACTCCAGCCCCCAGTCCTTGCAATTCTTCTTGTATATAACGCCAGTTAAGATACCCATACTGCTGCCAAGTAGACTGGCTGATCTGGCCTTTTTCTAGAGGATGTTTATCTTTAATAAGCAACTTGCAAGTTAGCATATAGGGTTCCTAGGCGCTGTGCACCCCTCAAAGGGGTGTGGGGCTGTTTTGCTCACCCTTGTCTATTAAGGAGCCAATGAGCTTAAGCAATACTGTTTGATCTTTACCTCAATTTGATAAATAGCTTTAGCCTCGATCATTTACTAAGCAATAAATCTTCTGATCGACTAGCACTTTTAGAGTAACGCCATTTTGATAAGCTCTTCATCCATAAGCAATCACATTTCCTACACGTAGTACTAGCAAATGTTCGTTAGTGGCAGCATGACGCCAGCTCGTTGGATCTATATGCAAAGGCTACTGAGTGGTAGTAGCTGCTTTAACGAGTGTTTCATAAGACGAAAAAAGTAAGGCAGCGTGCGAGCTTTAACTTTAAAAATAAAACCTTGGCTTAAAGCCACGCTAGGCAGTAAGGCCCTAATCATGGGGCGCACGGCCTGGAGGCCTTGGGCGTGTTGGCCCCATCAGCAGATTAATAAAGCCTTCCAGTCTTAAAACCAAGCAAGAATTACTCATTTTCTTTAAGTTCAGGCCGTGTTTCTAGATGGCAGCAAGGGCATCTGCTCGTTACTAAATCGATTTGATGCATTAAAGGTTTAATTTCAGGAAGCTCGATCTGCTGCCATGGAAAAAATCTTATCAGTGGCATGCATAGCAGAGTGGCAATGTGGGCAAACTTTTAGGCAACGCACCTCATGCAAGGTAACCGCACTAGCAGGTAGCAGTTGACGATTAGCACCAGGATGATAAGGTCGATTTTTTACTTTTGGAGTAATTGGACGATTAGCTTTATGATCAATGGATGGCTGCTTGGAGCTATTCTTGGAATTTTGATTAAGCTTAAGCCTCAAGCTGGGCAATGCGCGCTTCAAGCTTAGTGATTATCTTTTCCAATCTATTTATCACGGCTTTTAACTCCCCATTTTCCGCTCGAAGCTGAACATTTTCAACCCTTAGTTCTGCATTCTCTTTAAATAGCTGTTCGTATGAAGATTGCATGCTACTCAATATATGATTAAGTAAATATAAACTCTAGAATTAGTTCTACTCATCAGAAAATAATTGATAAACTCCATGGCCGCTTACTATATACCTACAGTTTGTGCTACGCAACCTAAACTCTCTATTATTTAAAGAACTATCTTTAATTAGGTATATCTTAATTAGAGTTTAAATAATTAAGAGTTTTAAACTTTAATTTAATTGATGTTTAAATTAATAAAAGTTAAAATAAATGCTTATTTGTGAAGTTAATTTTTTAAGCATTGCTTTGCGAATAATGAACATTTAATCTAAAGGGGTTTAATAATATGTCAATTTCTTCTTCTAAATCAGCTTCTTCGCTAAGTAAGAGCCTTTATCCTAAAATAGGGATAACTGCACGGGCAGCCAATAAACCTATTTCCTCTGCTCTTTTTCACTCTACCTCGATTCCTGTGGCTTTAAAAAGTCTTCAGGTAAGTCATCCATTGGTACCAGCAGTTAGCAATGGTAGAATGTCCAAATATGCCATTTCACGAAGTCATTCTAACCAGAAGAGCTGTTTTCCTTGGCCTAGAGGCAAACGCTTTTATAGTAGAAAGCTAAATGTTAAGCCTCAGCCAAGTTCTTCTAAAGTTTTTAGAGAATTAAAGAAGTTGCATAGGGAAATAAAAGGTAAAAGTGATAAAAATGGGCCAGGAGAAACTTTTCAAACGTTTGTAAGCAAAAAATGTCAAGATGTTAAGAATATGACTCCTTTTGAGATGTCTAGGAAGTGGTTGTGGATACCTGTTAGTGGCCTAGCTTATCATTTGCTTCGCTCACATTTCACTGATCAGGTAAAAAAATCATTAAAAGTAGAAATTAATCATATTAGCGTGCCAGAGGAAACTTTATCTCACAAAGAGGTATGGGTGCAGACAAAAAATATTGATAAGTTAGATGGAAGTTTTAGCTCTCAACAAGCTATTCCTCAAAAGCTGGCGATTACAGGAATTGGTGGCTCAGGAAAAACTGTTTTAGCTAAGCAATATATAGAGCATTATGAACAAAAAATGAAAGGCCAGCAGGATAAGATAAGTACTCCATTCTTTGGAGATATGCAAGACATGGAAAGCTTTTTTGAATCTTATAGGAAATTTGCCGTAGAGCTAGGCGTTCATGTGCCATTGAAAGCTCAAAAAGAGGTGATTATTAGTGAAGTCAATAAGAAGCTTGCCCAAAGGCCTGATTGGCTTTTTGTGATTGATAACGTAGATCCGAAGAATTACGAGGAGCTGCAAGCTTTCCTTCCTCAGGATTCTAAGGGTAGGATTTTAATGGTGAGCCGCGAAAAGCTAAATAAAGTGAAAACTTTTGATATGCAAGTAAATCATATCAGTGAAGATGAAGCGCTAGAGATTTTCCACCTCAATCTCGGTAGTGATCATTGGGCTCTTAATCAAGCCAGCAACTCAAAACGTGATCTTGCCTTGCAGCTTTCTTATTTGCCTCTCGCTTTAAAGCAAGCGGCGCTTTACTTAAAAGCCGCTAAGCCATCTGCTTCGTTTGATTCTATAGTAAGTACTTATACTGATAAACTAAGGAGCTTGATGGGAGTATCCAAAGAAACTTCTATGCATTTAGCTGAGACTAGCCAGATATTAAAAGCTGTGCTACTTTTAAGCATAGAAGCATGTGAAAAACAAAGAAGTGAAGCGAAAGAGCTCTTTACTATTATACCTTTCTTAAATCCTTATTTTATTGAGGAGTCTCTTTTAAAGCTTTGGGGTAAAAGCCATCTAAAGAGTCCTAAGTCGCTAACCTCTTTATTGGATGAGCTAGAGGGTTATGGGTTGATTGCTAGAAAGGGAGCTGAAGCATGGGAAATTCATTCTTCCTTGCAAGAGTTGCTTCTTGAGAAAATGAGTAAAGAAGGAAAGAAGACCGAACAGGTCTTAAAAAACTTTCTAGGCATGCTTAAGGATAATTACAGCTTGAATATGGTCTCCAAAGATAGCCACCACCAAGCAAAAGCTATTGAAAACCAATGGAGATTTCTTTCAAAATATGCCACAGAACATCAACTAGCTCATGAATTAAAGCATTGCTTTGTGCATGTTTATAATGTGCTAGGCAATTATTATCTGCAATCTAATAATTTTTTTGAAGCCCGTCAGGCCTTTGAGAGAAGTTTAGAGCTTGCAGGGTTAAAGCTTGAAGATAAAGAAGCTGAAGAAATCTGCAGGATTTTAAAAGATCATCAAGAGCTTCCCGCGCTTTACTCTCAAACGCTCCATTATCTAGGTATTATCCATTTTCATGCACGAGAATGGGAGCAAGCTGAAAGATATTTTAATAAAGCCGTTGACATTCAAAAAGAGATAGCAAAAAATGCTGATGTCTATAAAAATCCAAATCCTGTAGACCTTCTAATTTTCCAAAGGCAAGGGCCAGGCTGGCTTCTTATAGAAGGGGATAAAGATGATTTGTTAAAAGCAGAAAAGCTTTATTTAGATTTATTTCAAGAAAAAAGGTTTGCACCGCCAGGAAAAGAGCAAGATGTAACTAACCAAAGGTATTGCAATCTTCAATTAGGTAGAGTTTATCTTAAGCTAGCCCAGGCGGCTTCTAAAGAAGATGAAGCCGTAATGTATTATCAAAAAGCTTTAGGAAGGCTTGAAAAAGGTGGGCTTGAACAGGGCGCCTCTTTTCAAGGAGCCATTCAAATGAGGGAATCAGGGCACAGAAAGGCTGGGGAAGCTTACCTAGTATTAGGGGAGCTTTACTTAGATAAAAATTGCCCTTTTAAAGATTTAGAAAAAGCAAAAAACTGTTTTAAAAAAGCCGTAGAGGTATCTGAAACGGACTTAAGAATTTGTGCTAAATCTAGCTACTATCTTACTAAGCTTTATTGGGAAAAAGGCCGTTTGGATAAAGCTTTTAAAGCTAATACAGGCTCTATTGACTTGTATAATCAAGTAGGAGGTAAAGGGCTAACCAAGCTTCCAATCCCTGCCCTTAGGGAAGCAGAAATGATAAGAGACACTTTGATAGCCGATATTAAAGGAGCTTTTAGAAACGATGCTGCTTTAATTGGCTAAAAACGATGGACCCCTCTATTTAAAACAAACTGTTTAATGAGCTTTACAAAGGTAAAGGGAGGAATGGGCTTCAAGCTGCCCTCGTCCATCAAGCATCTTAGCCATTTGTATATCATATGGCTAAGCTTGGTTTGCTTATCGGAAAGAAGGTCTAGCATGGTGATGGTATCCTAAAAAAAGTACCATCACTGTTCTACTTTTTATCTTTTACTTTTTTAATAACTTGCAGGCCTATATGCTATCTACCCTCATTGTAGAAGACTTTCTCTTTACTCATCACCTCACAGGGTCTAGCCACCCTGAATCTCCTTATAGGTTTAAAGTAAGTAGGCAAGCTTTACAAACTCAAGGGCTATTAAAAAGAGGAGGTGTTCTTCGGCCTCGCCTAGCAGAAGAAAATGAGCTTTTGTTGTGTCATACTCCTGGCTATCTACAGGAAGTGCAAGATAATATTCAGCAATGTATTTATAGTGGCTCTAAAGATGGCTCTTTTCAACTTTCTACCGGAGATGTACAGATATGTCCTGCATCTGAAAAAATTGCACGCCATGCTGTTGGTGCTGTATTAAATGCTGTAGATAGCGTTATGCTTGCCCAAGCACGCAATGCTTTTTGTCTAGTGCGTCCACCAGGGCATCATGCCTGTATGGATAAGGGCATGGGCTTTTGCCTATATAACAATGTAGCCATCGGTGCGCGCTATGCTTGCCAAAGATACGGATTGCGAAAAGTTTTAATTATAGATTGGGACGTTCATCATGGCAACGGTATACAAGATATTTTTTATGAAGATCCTACAGTTTTTTACTTTAGCACCCATAATAAAAGAATCTATCCGGGTACAGGTTTAAGCCAGGAAGGGGGAAGAGGGGCTGGCAAAGGGTTTAATCTTAACTTTCCTATCGAGCCCCACGAGAATCCTCGACAGAAAATTAAAGAAATTTTTAGTTACCAGCTTATGGAAAGTACAAAAAGCTTTCAACCCGAGTTTATTTTTATTTCGGCAGGTTTTGATGCACATGCACAGGATCCTTTAGGAGGCTTTAATTTGACTACACCAGATTTTGTAGATTTGACACAAATTGTTAAAGATTTAGCAGAAAAGTATTGTAAAGGTCGCTTAGTATCGGCATTGGAAGGTGGCTATAACTTAGAAGTTTTAAAAGAAGTCATTCCAGCGCATGTTCAAGAATTACTGTCCCCTTAAAAACTAGCTTTGCAGGCCCTATCATACGCACCTTGGTAAAGCAGCCCTTATTATATTCAAAATCAATTTTCAGAAAATCTTCCGAGCGGACTTTCACAGTTAAGGGGCCTTCTAATTGATGAAGCTTGGCAGCTGCTAATGCCGCTGCGGTAGCTCCTGTTCCACAGGCAAGTGTTTCTTGCTCCACCCCGCGTTCATAGGTTCTAACATGAAGGATGCCTTGGTCATCTATTTGTACAAAGTTTACATTAACTCCGCGTGGAGCAAAGAGAGGATGAAAGCGTATGGTGCGCCCACATTCATTAAGATTTAAGAAATCGAGTTTGTCCGTAAAGATTACCGCATGAGGCACGCCCGTATCCAAATAATGAATTGTCCAAGGAAAAAGATCAAGCGACCATCGTATTTCAGAAGGGCTTCCCATTTGTACAGCTACATCCTCATCCTCAGAACTAACCTTCAAAGTACTAAATAAAGTTTCAATATTCAGCCACTCTTCTTGAATGCCACATTCTTGAGTAAACTTGAATAGGCAGCGGATACCATTTCCGCACATTTCGGCTTCACTACCATCGGCGTTAAAAATGCGCATTTTGTAATGAGCCTTTTGCGATGTTTCTAAAAGAATAACCCCATCTGCCCCAATCCCTTTTTGCCGAGCGCACAATTTTTGGATAAGGGTAGGAGTTAAAGCAGGAAGCTTAGAAGTTCGATTATCAAAAAGGATGAAATCATTTCCACATCCTGAGTATTTTGAAAAATTAAATAGCATGAATAAAATTAATAAAAATTAAAAGAAGATCACCGACAAGGAAAAAAAAGAAATTAAAAAAGTAATCGTTCTTAATGCTTATCAGGAATTTTCTTTTATTTTTACATCTCTAAATCGTCTATAGAATGAACAATGCCATCTAGCAAACCAAATTCTAGGGCTTCTTGGGGACTTAACCAGTTATCGCGATCCATCGCTTTTTGAATGGTTTCATAGTCTTTACCTGTCTGATGCATGTAAAGTCTTATCAGAGCTTCATGCGTCTTAAGCATTTCTTTTGCTTGAATCTCTAAATCAGTCGCTTGGCCTTTAATCACCCCTCCAATCAGAGGTTGGTGAATCATTATCCTTGACTGAGGGGTAGCAAAGCGTCGTTTCGGAGCTGCTGAAAGGCTTAATACAGAGCCCATAGAGGCTGCTAAGCCGCACACTAAAGTTGTAACAGGAGATTTCATAAGTTGAATTTGATCCCAAATAGCAAATCCTGAGTCGACAGAACCACCGGGGCTATTGATTACAAATAAAATAGGTTTTCCTGGAGCCGTAAGTTCTAAATACCAAAGCTTACGAATAATGCTTTCGGCTGAATTGCTGTCAACCGCATCACTTAAAAAAATGCGGCGGGATTCAAGGATTACGCTATCTATACGATCTTCGAGCCTAATAAAAGGTATGCTGCTATAGTTATCTTTTTCTTTATCTGCTTTAGCCATGGATGTCTTCTCCGAAGATTAAATTAAGCCTTATTATCCTTATTTTAGCTTGCAAAATCAAGCATCATTTACAATGATTTCAGGATAAAGAGGATAGTGCTGCAAAAGTTCTGCTACACGGCTGCGGGATCTTTCTAAAATTGCAGGCTCTACGATTGCTTGTGCTTTACTGGGTTGCCCGGTTTTATTATTTATAATTGGGGTAGTATGAGTAAGGATATCAGCAGAGATATCTGCAATTTCAGCCATTTCCTCAACACCTAATCCTAACGTTGTGACTGCTGCTGCTCCCATGCGGACGCCAGAAGTGTACCAGGGTCCATTTTTGTCAAAAGGTATGGCATTACGATTGACAGTCAACATAGCTTGGCGTAATGCCGTCTCAGCGTGCCTGCCCGTCAACCCATATTGAGTTAAGTCTAAAATTAGCAAATGATTTTCTGTTCCTCCTGTCACTAATCGAATCCCTCTTTTGCGAAATTGAGCAGCAAGGGCTTGCATGTTATCCACAATTTTTTGTGCATAATCGCAGAATGCCTTGCTATTAGCCTCTTTGAAAGCAATAGCTTTTGCAGCTATCACATGGGGCAAAGGACCTCCCAGGACAAGGGGGCATCCTTTATTGACAATGTCGATATATTCTTTAGTGCATAGGATAATGCCGCCACGTGGTCCGCGCAGGGTTTTGTGGGTGGTAGACGTGACAATATGGGCATAAGGAATAGGATTAAACTCACCAGTGAATACTTTCCCCGCCACTAATCCGGCAAAATGAGCCATATCGACCATTAACACAGCCCCCACGCTATCTGCTATTTCACGCATTTTAGCAAAGTTAATTCTGCGAGGATAAGCTGAATAACCTGCTAAAAGAATAGTAGGTTTCTCTTGTTTAGCCATGTTTGCAAGCTGTGAGTAATCTAAAAGCTCAGTAGAGGGATCCACATCATAAAGAACAGCTTTCATCATTTTACTCGATATATTATGCCGGTAGCCGTGTGTTAAATGCCCTCCAGAGTTTAAAGACATTCCCATGACTTTTTGATTAAGCATTAGTTGACGAATATTTTCATATTCGTGGGGAGCTAATTCATCGAGATTTTTTTTACCTAGCTTTTCAATGGCAGGATTTTGCACACGTTGCACAAGAATAGACCAAAAAGCAACCAAATTAGCATCTGCTCCAGAGTGAGGCTGGACATAAGCTTCTTCGCAGCCAAAAATAGACTTAAGCTCTTTGATGGCTATTTCTTCAACTGTATCGACGTTTTCGCAGCCTGCATAAAAACGATGATGGGCAAATCCTTCGGCATACTTATCTGTCAGAAGATTTCCCATAGCAAGTTGAACAGCTAGGGAAGAAAAATTTTCTGAAGCAATAAGCTTAAGATATGAGCGCTGATCTTTAAGTTCTTGCAAGATGCTCGCACTGATTTGAGGGGCTGCTGTTTCAATATAATCTAAAGCTGCTAAGTAGGCGATAGTAGCTTTATTACGTTCGCTGGGGGCACTTTTTGCAAAATAATTGTCTAATAATGTCATACGCAAGCTCCTCATTAAGGATCATAAGAGGAACCAATTTATCTTAAATATGCAAATTTGTAAATGAGATTACTTTTAAGGTTAAGAAATATAAAAGAAGGATTTTTATCGATTGAAGAAGATAACCAAGTTTATGGACTAAATTAAAAAAAATGCAAAATTTAATAATAGATAAATATCTAAATATAAAACCTTTGAGTTTGAATTGAGGTTTTTTTATCAAGGAAGCTGAAAGTTAAGAGGGAATAAGAAAAGAAAAACAATTGAGAAAATTTTAAAAAATTAAGCCATTTGAGTCATTTTAAGCTGATTGAGAGAAGGAGAGGGTGTAAAAAATAATTTATATCGATTAAGTAAAGCTTTTTTTTGTTTTTCTATAAAAATTCTTTTAACTTTTGCATTTCTTCTAGCTGGCTTTCTTTACAAGATGGGTTCATTCAGAAATAAACTTTTTCAGACTTTTTTCTTGAGAATTATCCTGGAAGGAACTATGCTTTATAGCAAAATAGCAAAGACCTGATTAAGGCCACCTTTACAACGCGTAGGAAAAAGCATGCAAGAAGCTCTTAACATAATTTTAGAAATACAAGAATTTGATATGCAGCTTATTCAATTAATGAGGCTCAAAAAAGAGCGCCAAGATGAATTGCATAATATTAATTCTGTTAAATCGGACTTGCAACACCAATCTCTTGTAAAAGAATCGGAAATTGCAGAATTAAAAAAGCATATACGTCTTGTGGAAGGTGAGCATCATGACATTGTCGCTAAGCTAAAGAAGCTGGAAGCGCAACAAAATCATGTAAAAAAGGTAGAAGAGTTTAATGCTTTAAGCCAAGAGATGTCGGCAGTAGATCGAGAACGTATAGCTAAAGAATTGCGATTAAGTGACCTTTATGACAAGCTAGCTATAGAAGAAGACCATCTGAAAAATCTTACTCAAAGCCTTGAAGCAACTAGCGAAAGTAGTAAAGCTCTTGAAGCTGAAATTATGGAAAGTATTCGTGAAATTAATGCTGAGGGAAGACAACTCAAGCAAAAACGTGATGAGCTTGTCCTTAAGGCTGATCCCGAAACATTTCGCATCTACGAGAGATTACTGCGCAATAAAAAAGACCGCGTGGTTGTTCCTATTGAAAACCGTTGCTGTAGTGGATGCCACATTATGTTAACAGCTCAAGATGAAAACCTAGTACGAAAAGGTGAGCGTTTAGTCTTCTGTGAGCATTGCGCACGTATTCATTATTGGCAAGAAAGCGAAGCACTTGAAGGTACAAGTGTGGCTACAAAGACGCGTCGTCGCCGTTCTACAAAAATAAAAAGTTAAGTTTAATCTAAGCGTTTACTTACTATTAAAGCCTTAATTTTTTAAGTAAATCCTACAGTTAAGCCTTTAAGTTTACTTGTCCTTTAGGAAATATCTACCTATAATCACTTCAAGTGAATAAAAGCTCAAGTGAATAAAAGCATGTCTGGGAAGAGAGGCAATCGCTCTTACTTTTTAAGTAAGGGAGGAAAGTCTGGACTTCATAGGAGAGGATACCAGCGAAAAGCTGGGGGCCGTAAGGCTACGGAAAGTGTAACAGAAAATATACCGCTGTTTAACTTCTAGTTAAATAGACAGGGTGAAATGCTAACTTTAAGAGGAAGCTCTACTTGAGGAGACTCAAGAGATGACAAACCCTATCCGAAGCAAGACCGAATTAAAGCTTTATAGTTCTCCGCTATGCTTTATAAGGGTCGCTTGAGCATGTTAGTGATAATGTGCCTAGATGAATGATTGCCCAACGGTCACAAGGCCGTGAGACAGAATCCGGCTTAAAATCTTCCCAGACTTTTATTTTTCTTCTTATCCATTCAAGAAATTAACTTTTTTCAAGCTGGCTCTCTCCTTAAGGCAAGCTTTTTATTAGGTATACGATTACATAAAGAGTTGCTTAAAAAGCAAATTAGATTTTCCTGAGCTGCTTTTCTTACCTAAAGGCCTATCAAAAGCATAGGGTGAATACTTTTTAGTGCATTCATGGGGGTGAATTTTTGCATGGCGAGCAAAAAAGCCCCTCGAAAAGTTTTTTACCTCTAGCTAGGATGGGTTTTTAAGTTTATCCTTTGGATAAAATAGCAAGATAGTTAATGCTATTATCCCTGCCTTACACAGGCGTATTATTATACATCCTAATGCTTTCAAAAAATTCCCGGCGCACTACCTCATTATTTTGAAAGTTACCTCGCAGAATATTAGTGACCGTGTGGCTATGTTCATTTTCAATGCCGCGAGCAATGACACAGTAGTGTTCTGCAATAATCGAAATAGCTACATTCTCAGTATCAAGTAGATGAGCAAGCGAATCTACGATTTGCGCAGCTAATCTTTCTTGCACTTGAGGTCGCTTAGCAAAAAAACGCACGATGCGGGGGATTTTTGATAAGCCGATCAATTTTTTATGAGGGATGTAAGCGACATACGCATAGCCGCGCATAGGAACAAAGTGGTGTTCACAAAAGCTAGTAAAATTAACTTTTACTAGGATAATATTAGCATCTTCCCTTTTAGAAGGTTCATATTTGTTCTCAAAAAAACTCACCTCAGGAAAGTTATCATCTTTAAGCCCAGAAAAGATCTCCTTAACATACATACGAGCAATACGGCTTGGAGTATCTTGCAGGGAATCATCGGATAAATCGAGCCCTAGTATTTGTAGAATCTCGGTGTACTTTTCAGCGATCAGTTTAATTTTTTCCTCATCCGTCTTATCATCTATGCTTTCTAAAATAGGAGATGGATAGCAGGTGCGGATGTGTAAGGGTGCGTTTGCTTGTAGGGGAAGTTGTTTTTTAGGTGCTTTTTTGGCCATGATCTTCCTTCTTTTGCCTATAAATTTCGCTAGCAGTTATGGCAAAGGCATTTGCCACATTTAATGAATTCTTACGGCCTCTCAGGGGGATTTCAATAAGGTGGTCAGCTATCTTTAAAACTTCATCTGAGCAACCATATTCTTCATTGCCTAAGGCTAAGGTAAAGGTTTCAGGAAAAACAAAGTCATATAAAGATATAGCTTGTGGGCTTGTCTCCATCACAATCAAGGGACGAGGCAAATCAGTTGCTTTACAGCTAGGGTGGCACTCTATCCATTGAAAGGTTCCCATAGAAGCATTTTGCACCTGTTGATTGTTTATATAGGGAGTATGCTCAGAGAAATAGATAGCTCCTAAAGCAAAAGCTTCGGTGGTTCGAATAATACTCCCTACGTTATGAGCTGATCTTAAAGAGTCTAAATAGATAGAGATGGGCCATATTTTCTCTCCTTGCGCTCGATCTCCTCGCCGGATAGATGGCAATAAATGATGCTCTCGAACTTTTCGATTAGATAACTTAAGATGGTAATGATAACGATTGGCGATCTCTTTAGCATCCGAGGAGAGTTTATCTTCCGCCTGCATCCATCCTTGTAGCTCATGATAATGAGTTAACATCTCCTCTATAGGTTGGAAGGCAATTTTGCTTTTGTAAATGGCTAATAAAAGCTCTGCACATTTTTTATGTTGTTTTTCCATAGAAAATGATAAGAACTTTCTTTTAGTAAACATTTGGCCTTGACGAATCTTAAGCTTTTTGTTTCTCTGCTTTGACAGCTAAATATTCATCTAAATTTCCGTCAAATACTTGGATACCATTTTCTTCAAAAGCAATAATTTTGTTAGCTACTTGAGAGATCAGATCACGATCATGACTGACGACTACTACTGTGCCTTTATACTCATTTAATCCCCATGCTAACGCAGAGACAGCCTCTAGGTCGAGATGATTATTAGGCTCATCCAGCAAAAGAACGTTATGCTCGGCTAACATCATACCCGCGATAATCAGGCGTGCTGTCTCACCACCAGAAAGACTAGCTACCGGCTTAAAAGCATCGTCTCCACCAAATAGCATTTTGCCCATTACACTACGGATATCTTGATCATAGATACCAGGGCGTCTTTCTTTAAGCCATTCAAACGCTGTTTGCTTAACGTTTTTGTCTACAGCTTCCATATGATTTTGTGGAAAATAACAGATCTGTACTTGATGGCCATGTTCTATATTTCCTTTATCAGGAGATAAAGCTTGTGCTAGCATTCTAATCAGAGTCGTCTTTCCGCGGCCATTATTACCGATAATACCAATTTTATCTTCCCTAGCAATTTCTAAAGAAAAATTGGTAACAACCGCCGGTCCATCATAAGCTTTTTGTATATTGTCTACTTTCAATACAATTTTACCTGGCTGCTTTTCTGTGGGTATAAAACGGATGTAAGGACGTTGAATATTTGTTTTCTTTAGCTCTTGAGGCTGTAAACGAGAAATTTCCCGTTGGCGTGACTGCACTTGGCTTGCACGTGTTCCGGCGCCAAATTTAGACACAAATTCGCGCAGTTGAGCAATCTTTTTTTCTTTAGATTTAGCATCTGCTTCCGCCCGATCGCGTACTGCACTTTTAGCTGCAATCATATCATCATAGTTGCCAGGATAAAGGATGATAGTCTCATAATCGATATCCGCTATATGGGTAGTCACCGAATTCAAGAAATGGCGATCATGGCTGATCACAATAAGCACGCCTTTATAACCGTGCAAAAAGTTCTCCAGCCACCCAATAGACTCTAAATCGAGGTGGTTAGTAGGTTCATCCAGCAGCAAGGCTTGAGGATCTCCAAATAAAGCTTGACATAGTAGCACTCTAAATTGATGGTCTAAGGGAATCTCATGCATTTTAAGATAAAAAAATTCTTCCGCAATTCCCATACCTGCTAATAAAATTTCCGCATTAGATTCAGCAGAATAGCCATCTTCTTCGGCGATAATTCCTTCTATTTCCCCCAGACGCATGCCTACATCATCTGTCATTTCTACTTCATAAAGAGCGTCACGTTCTTTAAAGGCATCCCACAAGCGTTTATTACCCATGATTACGACATCGACCACTTTAATATCGCTATAGGCTTCGATATTTTGTTTTAGAATCCCTACTCGGTCAGGCAGAGTAATGCTTCCACTTGTGGCCTCTTCCACGCCCATAATGATTTTAAGTAAAGTAGTTTTTCCTGCTCCGTTAGGCCCTGTTAAGCCATAGCGATTCCCCGCATTAAAAGTCATAATAACTTCTTCAAATAGGACGCGGCTACCAAAGCTTTTAGATATTTTATTTAAAGTCAGCATAAGATAATAAATTTTAGATTTTTTCCTTATTATATTACCTAGAATACAGATAACTCGCAACTAAAATTCAGGATTAACTTTACCCCCTTTTAAACCCCTTACGCTGCTTTAGAAGTATGTTGAAGCCTTATTACAAAATAATGACCTAAATTTTTTTGCATGAGGCAGAGTTAAATAAATTTAACCATAGAAATTTTTTTGGAAAAATTATCCATCAAAGCGGCAAAAAGAATTAGCTTTTGTGCTCTAGCTTATGAAGCTTTTGCACGGGGATGAGATTGATGATAAACTTTTTTCTTAAGCTTAGGTGATACTTGAGTATAAATAGTGGTGGTAGATAACGAGGTATGGCCTAACAAAACTTGAATGGTTTTTAGGTCCATGCCATTCTCTAACCAATGCGTAGCAATTGTGTGACGAATCGTGTGAGGCGTAATTTTGCCGGCTAAGCCACTATTTCTTATATAATTATCAAATGTTCGATCGATTGAGCGCGTGGTAAGTCGAGTGCCTAACTTATTCAAAAAGATTGCCTGGGAGTCCACTTGTTCTCTATGTCCATCCGTACACGTATGGCGTTCAGGATGCTCGAGATATTTTTGAATCCATTGAGCAGCATTTTTGGTAATGGGAATCACTCTTTCTTTTTTTCCTTTACCTTTAAGGCGTACAAGCAAGTTTTGATGATCAAAATCGCGACGATTAAGAGAAGCTAGCTCACTGACGCGTAATCCAGAGCTGTAAAATAGCTCCATAATTACGCGATCGCGAAAACCTAAGAAAGTAGAGAGGTCCGGTGCTGCAAAGATTTTTAAAACTTGATCGTAGGAAAGAGAGGTGGGAAGCTTTTTTTCTATTTTCGGCGTATCTAGCTCTTCCGTAGGATTAATGCTTATAAATTTATGGGCAAAAGCATATTTAAAGAAGGCACGAATTGAGGAAAGCCGTCTAACAATTGTCTTTTTATTGATACCGCCTTGAGTAAGTGTGGCTAAAAATCCCCGAATGGTTTTACGGTCGATCATGGACAGAGGAATAAGGGCATCATAGGCAGTAGAATATTTATCTATCATGTTATGATGAATTTTAGGTGCTATTTCTTGAGAAGCTCTAGGAGGTAAATGGTGAGTTTCAATATAAATTTTAAAGGCATTTAGATCGATGGCATAATTACGGACAGTATGTTCCGAAGCATTTTTGATGGTTTTAAGATGCTTTAAAAACTTTTGGGCCGTAGAGATAAACATACATTTTTTTCTTAAAGATTTTTAGGAAAAGGAAATGTTAATAAATCATCAGCAATATAAGTGTGGGGGAAGACGGCTCGAGCTTCTTCTTCAAAAGGCCTTAAGTTTTGGTAGCGTGCGGAAAAATGAGTGAGTATAAGTTGCTTTACACCGGCTTCTTTGGCAATAGTAGCAGCTTGCTTGGCGGTTAGATGAAAATGCTTACGTGCTAGTTCCTGATGCTCCTCCAGGTAGGTGCTTTCACAGATTAAAACCTTAGCATGGCGAGCGATATCGATGGCGTTTTGACAGTAACGGGTATCGATAACTACTGCAAGGCTGTCGCCTTTCCTAATATGGCTGACCTGATCTAAAGTCACCGTTTTTCCATCTAAGACCAGAAAACCTTTCTGCTCCAGTTCACGCACTAAAGGTCCTTTAACACCCAAAGTTTGCAGATTATTGCGTTCATATTTGCGGGTGTCAGGTTCTGTAATTCTCCACCCTAAGTTTTCTACACCATGATCCAATTCCACAGCTTCAATGCGAAATTTACCATCATCGTGAACTAGCCCCCCTTTAGAGACGGGATGTTCGACCACATGGATGAGCTCATGATAAATGGTTCCATAGCGCAGACGATCAAAAAAGCGTTTGCCACTTGCCGGGTAATAGCAGTGAATAGGATGAGTAACCTTATCGAGATTAAGACGCATCAAAACAGAACCTAGCCCTAAGCAATGATCTCCATGGAAATGGGAGACAAAGATACGTGTCACCACTGTAGGAGCTACATTAGCGAAAATAAATTGCCTCTGTGTGCCTTCCCCTGGATCAAACAATAGCCCTTCATCATTCCATCGTACTAAATAGGCACCATGGTTGCGCATGCGGGTGGGTTGCTGACTTGAGCAGCCTAAAATGATGATATCTCGTACGGTCATAAACTAAAAAAATTAACGGTTTTTATAAGCAAAAAAGTCCAGGCTACCTAGCAGAAGGCCAACAATAGCTCCTGATAAGTGCGCTGTATTCGCTATACCGGGGGAAAAGGCTGATTTGGTGTAAATTTCCATCAAAAATGATACCAGTTGAATGCCAAACATCGCAATGATAAATACCATAATAAATGTAAAAGTTGAGGCCTGCAATTGATATCCTTCCCAAGCAGCCTTCTTCTGGCGCATCCAGACAAAGGTGAGCATGGCACAGAGCACCCCTGAAAATCCCAGAAAATTAGGCCCCCCCATCAAATATTGTAGAGTATTTGTTAATATGCCTGCGAGAACGATAAATAAAATGTAACGGCTAGAACGCAGGCGCTCTTCCATTTGTTTACCTAAAACAAGGAGCCATATCATGTTAAAGAATAGATGAAAAATATCATCATGGAGCAAAGTAGGGGTTAATAAGCGCCAAATTTGCCCTTCACGAATTTTTTCAAATAAAGGAGGATTAGACTCTTCGGAAGCATTCGCAGTGAAAAAACGATTGCTCAGTTTAGCATACAGTCCTTTCCAGTAGGGGGTATGATTAAAGGTGTTAAGGAGGATCTGCTCCTGAAACGACATTTCCGTAGGATCTTGAAGGCTTTCGATCCCATAAGCACTAATAATTTTATCCATTATGGTGTAAGCGTAAGGATAATCATACATCAAAGCTTTATGGACAGGGGAGTTTAATAGCACGGTGCTGGGTAGTTTATTAGGGATACGATTAAGTGAAGGTGCTGTGAAGGTAGAAAGAAAAAGTAGAAGAGAGCAAAGAATTAATAAGGTGGTAGTAATTTTACCCCAGCCACTGGGTTTAGCATATTGCACTTTTTTTTGGCCTATCATTTTTAAGTGAGCTTCTTTGATTTTTTCTTTCACAGGCTCTTTTAGCCAACTTTTTGAGGTAGGAGCAGCCGCCATAGCAGCTTGAGGATTATCTAAAAAAGCTTGCACTTTTTCCAAGGCTTTTTCTAAGTCTTCTTCTTCAATGACCCACAGTTTATAAATCATATCGCCATAATTTTGGCTGCCCCAATCGGTATTCTTCTCTATTTCCAGTTGATGATTAATGCCGTAGCCTCCAAGGAAAGCAGAAAGGTTTTGTGCTTGCTTTTGATTTTTAAATGTTCCTATCAAACGCATGATCGGATCTCCTAAGATGGTAACGAGGAAATTTTCTTTAATATTTGTGAGGTAGATAGGCCAGGAATCAAATTCACGAGGTGCAGACGCCCGCCACTCGCGCGAACTATCTCTGCTTCTAGGCAATTTTCTCCATATTCTGCTCCATTGACATGTACATCCGGTTTAATAATTTTAAGCAGTTCAATAGGATTAGTTTCTTCAAACCAGGTCACATAATCGATAAAGCTAAGAGCACTTATCATTTGCAAGCGAAATTCTAAAGGAATGATAGGACGCCAAGGGCTTTTATATTGCTTGATCGATTGATCACTATTAAGGGCTGCAATAAGAATATCTGCTTGCTGAGAAGCTTCGAATAAAATTTGCAAATGCCCAGCATGTAGCAAATCGAAGGACCCATTAATCGTGGCAATCTTTTGACCTTGCTCACGTAGCTCTTCAATTTTTTGAGCCAAGTTTATAGGGGTAATATGTTTTTTTAAGCATTCTATAGACCATGTTTTAGACATATAAGCACCTTATCCAAAAGTAACGATTATTTTAACAAGCTCGGCTAATTACTAGGTATGGAAATATGCAGATTTATGGTCTATTCTTTCTCTTGCCTTTTTATCGCTTGCTAAAAGAAAAAGGTCTTTATTAATTTCACGCTGATTTTTATGTAGAGATAGAAATTTTTTTATGTTATGGGTGAAAAACAAAACTTAAAATAAAGCTGACGATAATATGCGTATGCCGTTAGGGACACCGCTTCATTTGATGAAATATAGCAAGATCGAAAAAGAAGAAGAGTTTATTGAACAGCTATCTAGGCATTCTGCGGATTTAGTCTCTTTTTTCCTCGCTGCTTGCAATGATGAGCACTGGATTGAATCCTATCTTAGCCCGATGAAAGCCCTTTTTAAATGGTTTACGGATGCCCATATTCATACCAATCTTCCTTATCATTTCTTTTATCAGGTCATACCTTCTACTTATCAGCATATGGAATTTCTAAAAGCTTTTATTCCTTTAGATTTAACGATTAAAAGCGGGGAGCAAGAATATTTTTTTAATAGCTTACTATTAAGCCATCATAGTTACTATTTTAGACGACGTATCATGAAAGAGTGCTCTTATGTAGAAAGACGTATTCTTAAGATTGATGGTATTTTTCCTCAAACGATGGAGGTGATTGAAAAGTTTGCCCTGACAAATATAGCGGAAGATGTATGGAAAAAGTCGCCAGAGGAGCTTTGGGCCCTTCTCAAAGATCTAAAAATTTTAGGCTTTGCACCCCTCGGGGAAGCCTGCGAAAGGGTTTTACATCGATACATAGATAGGAATAACGTATTAGAGATATTGATTAAAGCTCATCATCATTCCTTACCACTTTTAAAAAGTGGCTGCATAGAGTTTATCAATCAGCTAGATTGGGGCGTGCGTTTTCTGGTGACTTCGCTAAACCGTCTTTCAATAGAATTTCTACATTACAAGTCGATCGCCTTAGAAGTATTCAATACCCTCTCTTCATCTATTACCCACCTTACTTTTTCAGGTAAAATGGCTGCTGATCCTTATTTTAAAATGATGACCAATCATACCCCCCAGCTAATAGGATTAGATTTGAGTGAGTCAGCTATTTTCTTAGATCATCTAGCCGATTTTCCACCCACATTGCAAGAGTTGTGTTTATCGCGTTGCTCCTGGGTTAATGCTGAGGCTTTAAATATCTTAGCAAATACCTGCCCACATCTTTTAAAACTAGATTTAAGCAGTAATGAACATTTAAACTATGGAATATGGCCTCATCTACAACATTTCAAACAACTAAAGACTTTTGACATCTCGCGTTGCATACAAATTAACGATAATGATTTAAAAATGATTATTCAAGCCTGCCCTTCCCTTATAGAATTAAGCCTTGCCAATTGTCAAAAAGTCAGTGGTGAGGCTTTTTTTCACCTAGGTAGGTTGTTACCCAATTTATCCGCTTTAAATCTTTCACGTTCCTTGGTTATAGACGCTGCTTTAATTGATATTATGATGCATTGTAAAAATCTATATTTTCTAGACATTTCTAGATGTGACTCTCTTTCTGAAAAGGGAGTTTTAGAGGGGATTAAAAGATGCCCAAGCTTAAAAAAAGTACTTTTGAAGCATTCACCCATTAGCAAAAATGGAATTGAGTTAATTAGGAAAACTTTTCCTTATCTAGAATTAGAAATTGAGTAGGTTTATCTTTCTTTAATAACCGTTAGTGCTAGCATTTAAAAACCACTGTAGTAGATGTTAAAAGGGCTTAATGATAGGAGTGGCTACAGGCCTATGCAAGCTTGCAATTTTAAAAAAAAATTAAGTTTTTTACATATGCTTATTTGCTGCTTAAAATTCTTCTAGCAGGGGGGTTGAATAATCAATTAAACTTCATATTATCCTAGGCTAAATAAATTTTTAATCGTAAAATTTTTTAGCATCTCCTTACGACATTGTTGTTAGCTTGTTGGCTAGTATTGTCACTATAGGGTGGTTTTCATTAAAGAGCTTAAGAGCAATAGCAAGCGCTTTCTTGGTATATTTTTTTGCTTGGCCTAAATTGCCTTGCTGTTGGTAGATTCCTCCCAAAGCTTGGTAGATTTGTCCTAGGTTATTGTAATAGATTACCACCCTGGGATGATTTTCGCCGAAATGGTTAAGATCGATGGCAAGTGCTTTGTTAATATGCTCTTCCGCCTGGCCTAAATTTCCTTGTTCTTGGCAGATTCCTCCTAGGTTATTGTAATAAATTGCCATCCTGGGATGATTTTCACCATAAAGCTTAAGATCGATGGCAAGTGCTTTCTTGATATATTCAGCCGCTTTGTCTAAATTATGTTGGCCTTGGTAGATTGTCGCTAAGTTATTGTAGTCTCTTGCCACCCTGGGATGATTTTCATCAAAAAGTTTAAGGTCGATAGCGAGTGCTTTGTTAATAAGCTCTTCCGCTTGGACTAAGCTGCCCTCTTGCTGGTAGATCAATCTTAGGTTGTTGTAACAATTTGCCACCTCGGGATGATATTTACCAAAAAGTTCAAGGTTAATAGCGAGCGCTCTGTGAATAAACTCTACGGCCTGGCTTAAATTGCGTTGATTTTGGTAGATTCTTCCTAGGTTGTTGTAACGAATTGCCACCCTGGGATGTTTTTCTCCATAATGCTTAAGATCAATGGTGAGTGCCTTATTAATAAACTCTTCTGCCTGACTAAAATTGCCTTTTTCCTGGTAAATGAGCCCTAGGTTGTTGTAACGAGTGGCCACCCTGGGATGATTTCCTCCATAATGCTTAAGGTCGAGGGTGAGTGCTTTATTAATAAACTCTATTGCCTGGTCTAACTTGCCTTGGCCTTGATAAATTCTTCCTAGGTTATTGTAATGAATTGCCGCATCGGAATGATTTTCACCCGAAAGCTTAAGGTTAATAGCAAGCGCTTTGTTAATATACTTTTCCGCCTGGACTAGATTGCCTTGCTCTTTGTAGATGAGTCCTAGGTTATCATAACGAATGGCTACATCAGGATGATATTCACCAAAAAGCCTAATGGCAATGGCAAGCGCTTTGTTAATAAACTCTACGGCCTGGCCTAAATTGCCTTGGCTTTGGTAGATTGCTCCTAGGTTATTGTAATAAATTGCCACTCTGGAATGAGTTTCGCCGAATAGGTTAAGGTCGATGGCAAGCGCTTTTTTAGTATACTGTGCTGCTTTGCATAAGTTGCCTTGTTCTTTGTAGATTGATCCCAGATTATTGTAAAAATTTGCCACCTCGGGATGATTTTCACCAAAAAGCTTAAAGGCAATGGCAAGTGCTTTGTTACTATAATCTTTCGCTTTATCTAAATTGCCTTGTTCTTTGTAGATTTGTCCTAAGTTATTGTAATCTCTTGCCAGTATGGGATGATTTTCACCAAAAAGGTTAAGATCAATGATAAGCGCTTTCTCAATAGACTTAACAGCCTGTTCTAAATTTCCTTGGGCTTGATAAATTGTTCCTAGATTATTATAACGAAGTGCCACCCTGGGATGATATTCACCAAAAAGCTCAAGGTCAACCGCAAGCGCTTTGTTGCTATACTCTTTCGCTTTGTCTAAATTACCTTGGTCTTGGTAAATGATGGCAAGAGCATTTAAAACCTCTGCATTTTGTGGATTTTCTTGTTCTGCTAAAAGATAGTATTTTTCTGCTTTCGTATGTTGGAAAAGCCTTAAGGCTATACCTCCTTGCGTCTGTAGTGAGTTATCCTCCAACCCAGAAGATTTAAGTATATCTTCATTACCTGATAAAAAATCTTGAATAACTTGATAGAAAGGAATGAAGATGTGGTAGATTTCTTTTATCTTTTTTAAGGCTTTATGATCTAGGGCAAACTGCTTTTTAATAAGATCTGGATCCTCAAACCCAAAAGGCTTAAGCAGAGGATTCATCATTTCCTGTTGAGCTTGGTAATGAGAATAAGTCTTAAGACGCATGAATAATGCTACGCTCATCCAATCTTTTAGCTTTTCACTGGCTCTTTTCGTTATAATTTCTAACTCTCTTAGTTTATCAATCCTAGCAAAAGTGTCGGAAGCTTCTACTTTTTTAAGAAGGGCTAGCCGGTCCAACGCTAAATGAGGAAACCGATAAAAGTCATTTTTAACTTTAAATAACATTCCTTGTTTGCTTAGGTTACCTATCCCTGGATCAAAATTTTCCATATCTTCATAAACTAAATGATGTTGAGCTAGGTATTGGCATATATTAAGATTTTGGTGATAAGGAGTAGTAAGCTGATGCTGAACATTTTGTCTATATTGCTCAGTTAGCTCTTTGTTACCTAACAAATGAGTAAAGTTTAGCAACTCCATAGGAAGATGAGGCTCTCTTTCATGCCACCATCGGCCTTTTTCATCTTTACCTACATATTGGGCCATCTGTCCAGGGGTTTGGATAAGCTCAAATGTCTTACCATTGCCCAAAGGAGTTTTGCAGCCTTTTCCTTCTACTCCTGCTCCATCAAAGGCAAAGCCCCGTGGCGTCATG
>NZ_JAEMUE010000038.1:0-95369 GCF_018342435.1 Neochlamydia sp. AcF65 | reverse complement strand
AAGTGCCTCCCCCGGGCCCTCAAAAAGCAAAAAAACGTTTTTTTAGTTCTTAGTTGTTTTTTAAATAAAGATTGAATTTAAATAAAAATAAAGAGAAAATGTTTTTTATTGTTTATAATATAATTAAAATTTATCATAAAGTTTAATTTTTACTCAAAGGTTTTTATTATGGTTAATAATATCTCTTCACTCCTTTCTCCACCTACTGGAGAATTTTTGCACCATGTAGACTCTTGGGCTATTTCTAAGATACCTGACGAAGTATGGATAGAAATCTTTTCTTACTTACCTGTTAAAGATTTAGCATTTAGCCGGCAAGTGTCCAGACAATGGAGGCAATTAGCCTCCGATCCCTTATTATGGCATCCCTTGGTTCTTAAAAAATTTCTTTTTTTGCCGCCTTTGTCCCATGGTAAATATACGCATTCCATGTATGGGAACCAAGCTGCTTATCACGTAAATGTAGAAGGTAAGCGTTTTGTGAAATTTATCGAATTTGATGATGTAGAAGGGAGTGGAAAAGCGGTATTTTCTCCTGATAGCCAATGGATTGTAAGTAGCGCTAAGGACAATACCGCTCATGTATGGAATGCTTTTAATGGAAAGCGCCACCAAATCCTTGAGGGTCATACAGGTCTTATTACCAGTATAACTTTTTCTGAGGATGGAAATTGGCTAGCTACTACTTCTGCTGACTGTACAGCTCGCTTATGGAAACTGGAATCAAACAAGTGGCTATGTAAATCTTCCTTGAAGGGTCACCTTAAAGAAGTTTGCAGCGCAGCTTTCTTTTTTCGGTTGCAGGATGATCATGGCTGGTTAGTGGCTACAGGATCGTTGGATTGTGATATCCGCCTATGGGATATGAATACGGGAAAATATCTCACCACTTTTATGGGTAGAGTTAGGACTCCTGTTAAGAAGATAGGTTTTTTGCCTAACGGTGATAATTCGATGGTTGTCATGGAGCCGGGCGTAAATAGGGCTTATTTTTGGAGTCTGGACACATCATCCGCGGCAGTTACGCGGCATTATGCAGCATGCGGTCATGACTCCTCATTTAACTTTATTGGCCCCTTTGCTTTATCTCCTGATAAAAAAACAGGGGCTTTTTTGTTGGAGCTTGGTCAGCTTGGCATATGCGAACTTGACGAACTTGAGGAAAACCAGAGAATCTTAACAATTCCACCCAAGCCGATCCTCTGCCTAGCATATTCTCCGGATGGAGAATCACTTGCCATAAGCTTTGCGGAAGAACCTTCGCAAAAACCTGGCTTTGATGTTTATCACTTACCTACCGACAAGGTGTATAAATATGAGGCGGAAGAGATAGGGGAAAGTTTTAATAAAATAGCTTATTCTCCAGATGGACGGTGGATAGTCGCTGGCAATTCTGAATGGTGCGCTCTCTGGAGGGGTAACAGGGAGAGGATAGGGCGGAAGGAGACCCCTCTCTATTTTATATCTCTGCCTTGTAATGACAATTTAAATTTTTCTCCTAACGGACGGCAGTTACTGATTGGTAATACAGTGATTGATTTCTTTGATATTGAAGGAGAATTAATTGCTAATGGCGCAGTGGAAGAAATAAAAGAAGAAAAAAGGCAAGCAACGCCTGAGATTTCAATGGAAGAAACTACCCACTTAGAGTCTAAGAAAAGAAAGTCGAGGAGTGATAAAAGCCCGAAAGAGGAAAAAGAGATTTCCTATCCAGCAGAATCTTCTCCATCATCTACGTTAAAAAGAAGAAAAAAAGAAGAATAGCATGCTACTTCGATAGGCTTTTGTTGTTGCGCAATCATGTATTTAAAAAGCCATACTTATTAACTAGCAAGGATAGCTGTGAGAGATTGGCTTTTTTTAAAGGATAGACAAAGTTTTCCAAAGTACCTAGCATTGAAAAATTATTAACCTTTATTAACTATAGCTTTAAAACTCCTATTTTTTAATTTTCTAGAGAGTTGCATTTAATAGTTGCTCTCACAGCCTCCGCGCTTATCGTTTTGTTGCAAAAAAAGTAAGCATGGCTTCTTACCCCAGCAAGGTTTATCATGGAAAAGTATTTTAAAATGGCGAGCTGTTTTCCCTTACAATTTTTTCAAGAGCTTTTATCCATATAGTTTCATCATTAAGCCCTTGAACAATATCTAAGCGTTCCCCTCCCATTTTCTTAAATTCTTCCGCATATTCCACACCAATTTCAAAGGTTGTTTCTAGGCAATCACACACAAATGAGGGACAAAATACCAAAATTTTCTTTTTATTTTGCCTTGCAAGCTGCTTGATCACATGAGGGGTAAAAGGTTCTAACCATGGATCTTTGCCTAGGCGTGACTGAAAGGCTAAGCTAGTCTTTTCAGTAGGCAGATGGAGTTGTTTTATGATTGCATGGGCCGTAAGATGACATTGGGCCGAGTAACAATCAGCATTTTCTTGGCAAGCCTGTTGGCAGCAGCTTTGCGACTTTAAACAGTAATTATTTTTATCAGCTTTTATCACTTGCCTCTGAGGAAGCCCATGAAAACTGAATAAGAAATGATCGTATTCTTCCAAGTTATTCTTAAGAGCAACATGGCAAAAGGCCTGGATGACAGCAGGGTGGTCAGCAAAGGAGTTAATAAATGTAATTTTAGGTAAAGATATCTGGTTTTTCAAAATTTCCATGCACTTTTGATAAACCGATCCCGTAGAGGCTGAAGCATATTGAGGAAATAGAGGGAGGATAATCAGTTGTTTAATTCCTTTGTTTAAAAGCAGCAAAAGTCCTTTTTCTAAGGAAGGATTTCGATAGCGCATCGCCAGCTCTACATAAAATTTATTACCTAAAGCTTTTTGTAAGGCATCTCTTACTCTTTTTCCATATACCATCAAAGGTGATCCCTCAGCTGTCCAAATATTTTGATAGGATTTAGCCGATTGTTTGTAGCGTGCAGGAATGATGAGGCCTCTTACAAGTAGCTGCCGTTTTAGCCACGGAAGGTCTATCACCCTCTCATCGGTTAGAAATTCAACCAAATATTTATATACATCTTTGGGTTGAGGAGAATCAGGGGTACCTAAATTGACAAGAAGGATGCCGATAGGGGAATGATACATATTTATCCTTGATAGGTTTTGCCAGGCTTGAGCACGATAAAGTCTTCTTCAGCAAGGCGATAAAATTTTAAGGCCAATTTAAGCTGTTTCTCCGGATCATCAATGGCTTCATCGGAAAGCCGAAAGGTTCCAAAATGTATAGCCATACTTTTTTTAGAGGCTAAATCTATATGCGCTTTGACGGCATCAGAAGGAGACATATGAAAAGGCTCCATAAACCAACGGGGTTTATAGGCTCCAATAGGCAATAAAGAAATCCGAGGAGAGCCAAATCTAGCTTTAATTTTCTCAAAAACCTGGGCATAGCCTGTATCCCCTGCAAAATAAATCCACTCTAGATTTTTCCTTATGATAAAGCCTCCCCAGAGCGTCTTATTTTTATTAAAGGGATTTCGCATGCTAAAATGTCTAGCAGGGGTAAAGATAATCTCGAGGCTGTTTGCTTCGATTGTTTCCCACCAATCAAGTTCATAGATCTCTTTCAAGCCTTTTTTCTTGAGATAATTCTTATTACCTAGTCCGGTGATAAATTTAGGATGATGCTGGGCTTGTATTCGGCGCAGAGTAGGTATATCCATGTGATCGTAGTGATTATGACTTAGAAGCACGAGATGAATGGGAGGTAAATCTTCAAAGCGTATACCCGGTGAGTGCGCTCTTTTAGGTCCTACCCACGAGAATGGACTGCAACGTTTAGACCAAATTGGATCGGTAAGTATATTGATATTTCCCCACTGAATCAGTATAGTAGCATGATTAACAAAGGTAAGCTGAAGCTGATCATCATTGAGCTGGGTAAGAGGTTTGGCAAGCTGGTCTAAAGGAATGCTTTCGGGCCATCTTCTAGGCTTACTTTTCCACATCCAGTGAATAAAATCTTTAAAAGAGCGCTGAGTGGGAGGGTTATTGTGATAAATACAGCCATCATAATGATCAGAAAGGCGGTGTTTGCTTAGATAAGCTTTATAGATAAGTTTCCAACGTAGCGAGTTATCTTTTCTTTCGAAAGCATAAGCATAAATTTCTTGGGGAGATAAACGGCTAAAATGAATAATTTCTGCATCGGTAAGTCGATAAATAATAGCATCGGCAGCGTTTTTATTTAAGGCTAGCTGTCGCAACTTTTTAAGGGCTACTTTAAATTGGTACTGCCGAAAACATAAACGTATTAAAGCATATAGAATCGAGCTTATAATGGATAATTGCCCTAATTTAAAAAGATAGAAGAAAGTTTTACTTTCCTGTTCAAGGGCTACGATATCTAAAGCAACCACTAAAACAAGAAGAAAAACAAAAATTAGGCTTTCGCGGGAGGTTTGAATGATGGGCCCAAAAAACCTTCTAAAGCGTGATGGGGCAGAGCGGTAAGCTAAAATTTCTTCGAAGATAGGCTCTTCGAACATCATCCGCCCTACGTGCGACAATTCATGAGCTATTAATTCCTTACGGGTATAAAATTTCCCATAATGGGTAGAATTTTGTAAATTCTTTCTTAGCTGCAGAAGAGGATGAGCCGGATCATCATCTTTCTGTTGAAAAATCCATGCGCATCCGCCATGCCAGGGAAATAATTTGTAATTACTAAAGAAAAGAGGCACCCACGTAGGAAATATATCATAGAGCTTCTGTATTTCTTGGCACCCTTCTTTTAAAATATCGGCGGAAAAGCAAGATTCTTCTACCGTAAAGGGGAATTCTTGAGGCAGCCCGTGGGTAATCTGGCTGTTTAAATTCAAGCAGTAGGTTACCCTCTTAGCAAAGGATTGATCACTTTCAGCAGGCCCGGGAATTAAGCCTTCAAAATTACTTTCCATCAGATCTTTATTAGAAGAATTTGCCATTGTCATCTTACAAAATTTAATTTAATCGACGATAAAAAGAAAAGTTAGCGCACTGTAATAGCTCCCGATCTCCCTGGCTGTCACCATAAGCATACAAAATATAGTTTTTCGTAGGCCCTTCTTCCTCTATTAAACGGCGAACCTTTTCTGCTCCTCGGCAATTTAACCCTTGTAAGCATCCTGTGAGATAACCTTGAGGTGAAAAAGCTACACGCGAAGCAATGATATTATCAAAGCCTACCGCTTGCCCCCAGGGTTTTAAGTAAATATCGAGATTAGCACTTATTAAAACACAACGATGTCCTTGATTTTTATGCCAACGGATTCTATCTATAGCCTGAGGACGAAGGAGTGTAGGTAAAAATTCTTTAGCATATCTCTCGGCATACATCTTCATCTCCCGGCGTCCTTTTCCCTTTAAAAAACGAGTAAGCAAAGCTTCTTTAAGCTGTTGACGAGAGAGATATCCTAAAAGATATTGGAAAAAATGAAAGCTTTCTAAACAAAGGTTTTTCCTTTTAAGCGTCGAACCGACTACAAAATTTAAAAAGGGTAAAAAAGAATCGCGGTATGTTAAAGTTCCGTCGAAGTCGAAGGCTGCGATGATAGAAGGGGAAGGATTTGCCATACAATTGGGATCTGCTATAAAATGCGGGGATTGCAAAAATTTTATTCGCTATTTGCTCTTTTCTAATTATGATCTAACAAGAGATTTTGATGAAACATGTTTTAATTACTGGCGCTGCTGGCTTCATAGGCTTTCACTTGGCTAAAGCGTTGAAAAAGCGCGGAGATCATGTTATTGGTGTAGATAATTTTAATGATTATTATGACCCCTTGCTCAAAAGAGCACGGGCTAAGGAGGTAGAAAAACAGGGGATTGCTTTGCTTGAAGGGGACATCACTGATGCTAACTTTTTATACGAGCTAATTGCCCACCATCAAATTAGCCATCTTGTTCATTTAGCGGCACAAGCAGGAGTGCGTTACTCTTTAGAGAATCCTCAAGCTTATGTGAAGGCAAACATTGAAGGCTTCCTAAATGTTTTAGAAACTTGCCGTCAATTTCCAGGCCTTCAATTAGTATATGCTTCCTCTTCTTCAGTTTATGGATTAAACCAAAAGATACCCTTCTCTATAGAGGATCGAACGGATCATCAGGCTAGCCTATATGGGGTAACAAAAAAAGCTAACGAACTCATGGCTTCTACTTATTACCATTTATATCAAATCCCTATTACAGGATTACGCTTTTTTACTGTATATGGCCCTTGGGGGCGCCCCGATATGGCTTACTTCCAATTCACTAAGTCTATCCTTGAGGGAAAACCTATCCACATTTTTAACCATGGCAAGATGAGAAGAGACTTTACCTATATAGATGATATTGTACAAGGTATTGAATCTTCGATAGATCGGAAGGGCAAAAATGAAATTTTTAATCTAGGTAATCATCAGCCGGTAGATCTTTTAAAAATGGTAGAAATCATTGAGGAAAGTATAGGCAAAAAAGCTGAAAAGATATTTGTACCTATGCAGCCTGGGGATGTCTTAGAAACTTATGCTGATATACAGGTGAGCCAACAGATATTAGGATTTTTGCCTAAAACCACGCTTGAGGAAGGAATTCCTCAGTTCGTGAAATGGTATCTAAATTATTGGGCCACAAAAACGGCTTAGAAGCAGTAAGGTAAGTAAATAAATTATATTAAACTATCTATTGAGGCAACTTAAGAGAAGATGCAAGATGAACAGCATGTTTTTCTTTTCAAATATCTTTTAAACAAATAATATGCGTATTTTAAGAAATTAGCTTGGTTTATTTATGAGAATTTTTTTGACCCTCTGCCTTTTATTAACTGCTCTAGCTGCTTGTAAAGGTCCTCAACGCTCGCAAGCTCAGTCACCTATAAGTAAAGATTATAGTTCAGATGCTTTTACGCGAGCAGCCATACGTCAAGCAACCCGTTTAGCCCATCAGCATCGCTGGTATTTAGATGATGCCTGGGCTTATTATAACAGCACCGACAGTGTTCATCGCCTTTGCTTAAATTTTCGTACCCAAAATATTTTAGAGCTCTACCAAGCACGAGCTCAACTCGTGGATGTGGTAGAAGAGCTTTTACAGAATCTAAAATCCAATCCTCAAACTTCTTCTCGTCTAGCGCCTAATTTTTCTGCTGGAAATCTTTTGATTCGTGTGGACTTCCAAAGTTTTTGGGGAATATACGGAGATCCAAAATATGTAGGTTGGATGGCACTTGAAAATGGGATGGTTTATTATTATGACTTCGATGTTAAAGATAAACAGAATGATCAGTGGTGCAATCGTATAGAAACTTATAATAAAAGCAAAGAAATTGCTCTTATAGAGAAAGAAGCCGAGAAAGAGTACAAAGATAGCCTCCCTGCTCCTAAGCGCGTTTTTGAATACCTCAATGAATAGGATCAAATTCTCATTTATTCATGAATAGGGGCATGCTTTTTAAAAACAGAAGCAACCTTATTGATGCCGTTTTAAAAGATGGAAATAATTTGTGTGAGCGCACCTAAATTACCGGAACAGTCGTTAGAGTTAATTTCCCATAACTTTCAAAATATTTATGCAGCTGCGCATTCTAATCAAGAAATTATTAATCTAGTACCTTCTTTATGGGGAAATAAGCTTTACTGTCCTTCTGCAGGCTGGAGAGGTAGGATTCTTCGCTTGATCTATTTTTTTGCCAACATTTTAGTGGGTAATGCTTTTTTTGAAAAAAGGCTTGGTGCGTCTATAAGAGCTACTCATACCATTTATCAAGAGCTTGAAAAATTTCGCTACCGCCTCCTTGATAGCACTTATCAAGAGTATTTAAAGGCTCGCTTTGCGAATAGCAAAAACCATGTTGATCTTTCTTTAGTCAATAATGCAAGAGAGCAAATCCAGCTATTTTACCAAGCTACTTATCCTTTAATAAAATTGGTGCGTTCAGAAAAAAGCCAGAAATTAAATACCTTTCTGCAGGCTAATTTTTCTGAGATTTATGATAAAAAAGGTAAGCCTTTTTATGATAAATTTTCTTTTAAATCTTTAAAAAGATATGTGAAAATTATTGCATTAGAAGGAATGACGGCAGGAGAGCTGCCTTTTCACATTTTTCAAAAGGTAATTTGCAAAGAGCCAAGCCCGCAACTTGCAGCCGAAGAGCAAAAATCGCTGTTAAAATTTATAAAGAGAATCCATCAAGCAAAAGTACAGGGAAAATTTGGGATTGAATTGTTTCATGGGGGCCTGAAAAGTCTTATCCTCAGCCTTCCTCATTATCAAAAGGAAAATATAGGAGCTGACTTAGTTTTATTAGAGAAGACTTTAATTAAAGAAGGTTGCTTTCTTTTAGAAAGGTTTGATTTAAAGCATGTGCAATGGCGTGAAGAGCTGCAGCAAGGCTGTAAGCTTATCAAAGCTAATCAACCTTTTTATTTTATGGATAAGAAAAACCAGGAACATTTATTTGAGCTAGGAGGCTCCCTTAATGGCCATGAGACCACTCAATTACCTAATCTTTATAAAGTTTTCGAAATCTTTAAACCCCATACTTCTCAAAAATATGAAAAAGTTCTTTTTGTAGTAGGTCCCAATAGGCTATGTTTCGAATATAGCAAGCTTTTAAGGTCGGAAGAATTTTTCTGGGCTCTTGCCACTCCCAAATTTAAGTATATAGATCCTAAAGGAAGATATGCAATCATAGAAAATCTTGCTACTTCTTTAGAAAACATTGTCTGGCATACCCATAGGAAAAGCAAGTTGTCGAGGATAAATAGAGCATATGCAGAACCTTTGCGTTTGCTCATTCGTTTTTTCGTAGAAGAAAAAAATACTCCTCGCTATCTGAATGTCGAATATTTTAAATTCGATGCAAAAGGAAGATTAAAATCCACTAAGGATTGCATTCCTTCTGGGTATTTAGATTCAATAGGATTAGAAGAAATAGCCTTTATAGCTGCCCAAGGAAACCTTCCTGTTTATCAGCATATCATTGAGCCCTTACTTCAAGCTAGCCAAAATAGAAAGGTTTTAATCTTTTTTCGTCAATCTATACGCACTATTTTTAGCAAATGTCCTGTCCCTATCGAAAGCTTAGCAAGAAAATATGGTTTAAAGGATAAACGAGTAAAAACAAGAGCACGCGAACTCCAGCAAAAAGCTCTAAGTTTAAAGGAAGATTGCTTTCAAGCCGTTTATCACCATTTTGAGCATGAGGGCATCGATAAATCCAGACTTTTAAAGAGTATAAAAAAATCTTTGCTAGCTTTATATAAAAATCACAAAACTTTTGGCAGGTTATGGCCTATTGTTACCTCGGCCCTATTGATAGAAACAGTGGAATTAGAGCCCCAAAAATTTTGTGAGAAAAACTGCAGCTAATCTTAAAATCTTTTTAACTATTAAGAGTTTCTATTTTCATAATCTTATCCAAAAAGCTAAGGAAGGCTTTAATCATGCTTTTCTTTTTACTGGATATGCTCACTTAGGGATAATGGAATAAGAGAGGTAACTTGCCTACGAGCTAAAGATATTTTTCGGGAAATTTTATAATACGCTTTTGAGCAACTCTTTATGTAGTCATACACTTAATAAAAAGCTTGTGTTTAGGGAGAGAGTCGGCTTGGAAAAGGTGAATTTTTTTTGGCTATGCAGAGGTAGTTTCTTTAGAAGGTATAATTTCTTAGACAGAGAACTGCCGGCGACAGACATTGCAAGGCCGCCCAAGATAAGAAATAAGATGGCTGAGTATCAAATTAAATAAACATATCCTGCTACTCAATTACTCAATCCTTAGCTACCATTCATCTTAATTTTAAAAGCCTAGGAGGACTTTAGGGCCACAAACGTTCCGTGACGACCTGTAATCTTCTCACGACGATAAGAAAAATAATCTTCCGGATGAGAAAAGTTACTTATTTGTGCAATCTGGATATGATGCTCTAAGACGCCTGCTTGCAAAAGTTGGTTTTTAGCAATCGTCCATAGATCAAAATAGCATGGACTTATTTGAAACTCCCAAAAGGGGGGAGGCAATTCCTGACGATAATGAATAAATTCAGCATCGTAAGGTCCTAAGCTAGGAGAAATACAGACGTGTAAATTATCGGGAAAAGATCCATAATGGTGCTTCATAAAATTTACAGTTTTGCCATAAATATTTTGTACATTTCCTTTCCAACCCGCATGGACATTGGCGATAGCTTGTTGGACAGGATCGTAAAAAATTGTAGCTTGGCAATCTGCATGGGTAATCATCAACACTGTATCATGCAATACCGTTGATAAAGCGTCACAGGTAGGCCTTAAACCCTTATTTTTATGAGTAATTTCTACAATTTTATCGGCGTGTTCCAATTGGCAATCGTAAAGGTTTTTAAAAGCAAAAATCTTTTTTACTTTTTCGCGATTAAGCTTAACCTTGTTATTCTCAAGGGGGTTTTGCAAGCTAAAGCCCATATTTAAGCTTGCAAACGAATCTGCACTATATCCCCCATGGCGTAAAAGAACGCCATGAGTAAGATTTTTAAAAGGTGCTAAAAGTTCAAATTCAAGCCATGATATTCCATTGCATTCGCGACGTTGCATATGTAGAAAGCCTTTGGTTACCCGCTATATTTACATCACTAGCGCTTCTATTTCAAGATATCTGCAAAAAAACTTAAGGAGGAGAAAAAAATTAAAAAATATTATGAGCCAAAAAATCATACGACTAAAAAAATCTTAAAAATTTTTGCTTAAAAAGCAAATTTTAAGATGATCTCTGGAAATAAATGATTTATACTTATAAAATTCCTATTCTTTACCTTGTTTAAGGCTTAACTTCTTATGACTTTATTATCTCAGCTAAATGAAGAACAACTTGGGGCAGTGAATGCTATCGAAGGCCCTATTCTGGTATTAGCAGGAGCAGGCTCGGGAAAAACACGGGTTGTTACTTCGCGTATAGCGTCTTTAATTGAAATGGGAGTCCCAACTTCTCAAATCCTAGGTCTAACTTTTACTAATAAAGCTGCTGAAGAAATGCGCGAGCGTATTCGCATCTTAGTAGGAAGGCAAGCTCCTCTTCTATGTACTTTTCATAGTTTAGGAGCCAGAATTTTACGTGAATCTATTCAAGCTTTAGGATATGAGCGTGATTTTACCATTTATGATGAAGAAGACATCCATAAAGTGCTTCAAGCCTGTTTAGCAGAATTGGAAATCAAAGATAAAAAGATGGATACTAAGACCTTTCGAGGAATGATTTCAAAAGCTAAAAATGCTTTGCAAAAGCCTGAAGATATTAAAGTCAGTTATATGTCTTCACCGGCCGAGGAATATCTTGCTCGTGTTTATTCTCTCTATCAAACTAAGTTAAAACATTACAACGCCGTAGATTTTGATGATCTTCTTTTTTTGGTAGTAAGGCTTTTTCAAGAACATCCTGATAAGCGTGAACAGTACCAGGAGCGATGGACATTTTTATCTATTGATGAGTATCAAGATACCAATGAAGCTCAATATAAAATTTTAAATTATTTAGTGCAAAAGCATGGTAATTTATTTGTAGTAGGGGACCCGGATCAATCTATCTATTCCTGGCGGGGAGCCAATATTAATAATATTTTAAATTTTGAAAAAGATTATCCTGGCGCTCAGATTTTTCGCCTACAACAAAACTATCGTAGTCATAGCAATATTTTAGAAGCGGCGAATGCTGTAATTGCTCATAACGCCAATCGCTATGAAAAACAGCTGTGGAGTGATTTAGGTAAAGGAGAAAAAATAAAGTTTTATGCTAGCGATACTGAGCGTGATGAAGCGGATTTTGTAGCCGATAAAATTCGCCAGCATCGTGAGCAAGGCATTCCCTATAATGAAATAGTAGTGTTTTATCGCACCAATAATCAATCACGGGCTTTTGAAGATTATTTTCTATATCGCCAGATCCCTTACGTAATTGTAGGGGGGCTATCTTTTTATCAAAGACGCGAAATTAAAGATATTTTATCTTTCCTGCGTATGGTTTATTCAGGGACCGATTACATCTCCTTTTTAAGGAGCCTCAATATACCTCGCCGAGGAATAGGAGCAGCTACTTTAGAAAAAATTCGCCTGGCAGCCTCGAAAGAGCAATTGTCAATTTTAGCTTATTGCGAAGCTATTGCTGAAGATAAAGTTTTACAGCATCCTATTAAGCTAGCTACTAAGCAAAAGGAAGCTTTAAAGCAATATTTAGGGATTATCCATCGTTTGCGAGAAGTGGCTAAATCAGCTTCCTTACAAGAATTAGTGCGGGCTGCCATAGATGAGACCGACTATCTTCAATTTTTAGCTGAGGATCCTGAGTCCTTTGAAGATCGTAAAGGGAATTTAGATGCTTTAATTACCAAAGCAATTGAATGGGAACAAACCGCTGTCGACGCGACTTTAAGGGCTTTCCTAGAAGAGCTTACCTTAAAGTCTAGCCTAGACGAGGCTGATACCAAGAAAGATCGCGTAAGCTTAATGACCATTCACAATGGAAAAGGATTGGAATTTAAAGTCGTTTTTTTAGTGGGAATAGAAGAGGATTTATTTCCCCATGTTAATTCTAAAGATAAGCTTGAGGCTTTAGAAGAAGAAAGACGACTTTTTTATGTAGGAATGACGCGTGCCAAAGAATGTTTATATTTAACGCATTCCCAATATAGATATATGTGGGGCATGGCCCGGCACCAGCTCCCTAGTCGTTTTATGCGTGAGGTGCCCAGAGAATACTTAGAACGTATTCATCAATCGCCACTTCCAACTTTTAGACCTAAAGACTATCCGGAAGAAAAGCGCGAACCAAGCATAAATGAAGGCGCGGATCAGCCGTTTGATCACTATGAAGTAGGAGCTGCTATCTTTCATCAAGAGTTTGGGATAGGGATCATCCGTGAGGTTTATCAAAGTTCTCTAGGGCTTACCTACAAAATCTTTTTTTCTAAAGATAATCGCGAAAGAAGCATTGTTGCTAAATATGCTAAGCTTAAAAAATTATGATCAACTTGATTAATTCAAAAAGTTTTTCCTTACTTTGAGGCTATAAAAATTATCAATATACTTCTAAAATTATCTTTTTTAAGTCTTTTTTAGCTGATGATTTCATTGACTCTCTCGCTTAAAGGTTTTAAACAGCTTATTTAAGGTACAAAAAAGGTGTTTTTGTTAAATGGACTTTGTCTCGATTAGAATGAGGCTTCTCTTTCCTCATTTTCTTCTCCCGTAAGCAAATAATCGGGTGAAATTATCTTTTTATGAGCTAGGTAAGAGGAAATATTGATCAAATAATTTTGAGCTTGCTGAAGCTTTTGTTGGCTAAATAGAGAATAATCGCACTGCTGAAGATCTAATAACTGAATTTGAAAATGAGCTGTCGTTCGCTTGATTTCATCATCTGCTTCTTGAAAGTCGCTTGATGCAAAATAGCCATTGAGCACATTCCATAGCTGCAAAGCAAGTAGGGAAACAGAATCAACAGAAAGAGGAGTCAAAACCTTCTTTCACCTGGAAGGAAATTTTCTGTAGAAAGGGTATGATTAGCTTGAGGTAAATAATTTACCTCGGGCTTTAGCACTTTCTTCTCGTGGCTAGAATTCAATTTTTTTGCCAAAGAAACTGCTTGAGATTTTTGCCCTTCTACTGCTTGTCGTTGCGTTTGATTACTTTTTAAAGATTTAAGGATAAAAACTATATTTTTCTCCTTGCAGTAGTAGATATCATGATCGCTCTCATAGAATAGTGTGAGGAGCGAAGTATTGCTTTCTAGGGCTTTAGCTAAAGCGCTAATGCCTTCATTGCCTATCTCATTGCCTTCAAGGAGTAGTAAAGTGAGCGAATTATTGGTTTCAAGGGCTTTAGCTAAAGAGTTAGCGCCCTCCTTGCCTATCTCATTATATTCAAGACGTAGTGAAATGAGCGAAGTATTCTTTTCTAGGGCTTTAGCTAAAGCGCTAGCCCCTTCATTGCCTATAATATTGAAACTAAGATTTAGTTTAGTGAGCGAAGTATTCTTTTCTAGGGCTTTAGCTAAAGAGCTAGCGCCCTCCTTGCCTATCTTATTAGAACTAAGGTTTAACTTAGTGAGCGAAGTATTGCTTTCTAGGGCTTTAGCTAAAGCGCTAATGCCTTCATTGCCTATCTCATTGCCTTCAAGGAGTAGTAAAGTGAGCGAATTATTGGTTTCAAGGGCTTTAGCTAAAGAGTTAGCGCCCTCCTTGCCTATCTCATTATATTCAAGACGTAGTGAAATGAGCGAAGTATTCTTTTCTAGGGCTTTAGCTAAAGCGCTAGCCCCTTCATTGCCTATAATATTGAAACTAAGATTTAGTTTAGTGAGCGAAGTATTCTTTTCTAGGGCTTTAGCTAAAGAGCTAGCACCTTCCTTCCTTATCTGATCGCCTGAAAGGCGTATTTTAGTAAGCGAAGTATTAGTTTTTAGGGCTTTGCTTAAAGCGCTAGCACCTTCATAGCCTATCTCATTCTCTGAAAGGTCTAGTTCAGTAAGCGAAGTATTGCTTTCTAGGGCTTTAGCTAAAGCGCTAATGCCTTCATTGCCTATCTCATTATATTCAAGACGTAGTGAAATGAGCGAAGTATTCTTTTCTAGGGCTTTAGCTAAAGCGCTAGCCCCTTCATTGCCTATCTCATTGTCTCCAAGACGTAGTGAAGTGAGCGAATTATTGGTTTCAAGGGCTTTAGCTAAAGAGCTAGCGCCCTCCTTGCCTATCTTATTAGAACTAAGGTTTAACTTAGTGAGCGAAATATTGGTTTCGAGGACTTTCCCTAAAGCGCTAGCACCTTCCTTCCTTATCTGATCGCCTGAAAGGCGTATTTTAGTAAGCGAAGTATTAGTTTTTAGGGCTTTAGCTAAAGCGATACTGCCTTCATTATCTATTGCCCCTCCTTTAAGACTTAGGTGCACTAGGGATTTATTTATTTTAAGCCCATCTAGTAAAGCCTTAAGCTCCTCGTATAGTAGTCTTTGTCTTTTAGAACACCATTTATTAAGAGAATTATTAAGTAGGCCTTGAAGCTGCTCCATGACTTGAGAAGAGAAATTTTCTAAGTTATAGCGAATAAGTAAAGGCTGCTGGAAGATAAGCTCAGCATAAGGCAAAGAAGAAAGATCACAGCCAGCCAAAGTTATCCGCTTGAGATTGGGACAGCTTTTAACTAAAGCTTGAATTTGCTTTGCCGAAAGGCGTAAGCATCCTTCTAGCTCAAGTTCCTCCAAAAGAGGGGCGTCTAACTGTAGCGAGGTCAAAGCTTGATTATTTTTTAAAATAAGAAAACGTAGCTTAGGGGCTTTTAAGCTAAGCTTATAAAAATGAGGGCAGCTAGAGAGGTTAAGATGAGTTAAACAAGATAATTCGGGGAAAGAAAAAGACTTTAAAGAGGAGCAATGGCTAGCATCTAGCTTATTAAGGGCAGCAGAAGCTACGATTAGGTGTTTTAATAGGGCCTCCGTTAAAGATTGGCAGTGATTTAAGGATAAAGTTTCAAAAGAGCAGGAGGCCATGGCTTTTAGTAGAGCAAGTTCTTGCTTTTGCTGAGAAATATCTATAAAGGCAAGGGCATTTTCACGCAAGTCGTCAGTCAAAAGCTCGTGAAAAGGTGCAATATTTCCTTTTTGTATGGATGCAGCAACGGCACGGAGATAGCTAGGATGGCTTTGACTCATTAAAGTCTGCAGCTCTTTTAATGCTTCTTTAGGGATATAGCGTTCTTCATGCTTAACGAGATCTTTAGTAGGCATATTACTGGATTTTAAAAGCGAGTGACTGGTACTTGAGGTTACTAAGCCATACAGGCTTTTTTCGTAAAATTGCCCGGGCCCTTTTAAAAAACGGCTATAGATGGGGACGCTGGTATCTTGTAAAAGATGCTCGTAATATTTTCCTAAAGGAGGGTCTAAGCGGATTAAAAGCTCTAAAGGAGTCAAATCAAGATTATTATTTAAAGCCCTTTGCAGGCGGGTAAGCTTTTGATAAATTTTGGCTACCGTCCTAGGTGGCAAGAGAATAGAAATTACAGGGTTTTGCTTATGGTAAGCATAGGCAAATTCGCGCTCTTCTTCGGTAAAGAGTTTAGTATAGCGCTGCTGTTGGATGTCCAAGTTTGCTAACCAAGTGCGTAATATTTCTAATGGATCAATTTGCAAAAAGCGTTCTCTCGTTTTAGGATGAAGAGCTTCTTGCATTTGGTTTAAGCAAAATAGGATGCATTTGACTTGCAACTTTCCTTCTGTTGAAAAAGAAGGAATCAAAGCGTGATCATTATCGACACAAACTAGCTGTTCTTTTTGCTCACCTTGATGATTGATAAAAGATTGCAATATGTAGTTGTCAGGCTTGCCATCTTCTGGGTTAACTAGCATAGCTAGGAGCATCATATTATGCACACGGTGTAAGTCTAAATTAGCTAACGTATTGCCTGCTTTTAAGGCGTCATCTAAGTTTTGTCCTTCACTTGTTTCCGAAACCAATAGAGGGTAAGCGTTACGACGGGCATTATAGCATTTAAATAGTTCGGTTTCCGGCGTGCCATGTCCAATGAGAACACGGTGTAGACTTCCTACTGCATATTCCCTACCTGCCATCTCAGGGTGAGGTTTAAAATGCAATTTGCGATGTAGATAACTTACTGCTACGACTGCACTGCGTCCATGGGTGCGAGGAAGCTTAATAAAATCTAAGGCTGCATTTAATGGGAGCTGTTGCATGACTAGGAGGTGTAATTTGGCTCGGCCTGAGTCTACTCCTTCCCATTCAAAGCCTTGGCCAGTACGTGGTAGGGTAAATAGTGCAAGAGAGCGCAGGTAAGCAAAGGCTGGCAATTGAGCTTCTAAAAGATGCAAAGCCTTTCCAAGCTCAGAGTTTTGCGCATGCATTTTGGCAAATTCTAAAATTCTAGCCGGATGCGTTTTAACGCCTGCTCCTTTTTTAGCTAGCTCGATAAATACCAATAAGTTGTTATCGGCAATGGCTTTTTCTAAGGGCGTCCTTCCTTGATGAAAGTGATCAGGGTATTCTAAATTTGCTCCCTTGCTAACCAGCTTGGCTAATAAAAAAGAAAAGCGGGTGGGGGCATGGATAGCACGATTAATGAGGGGAAAAAGAGGGGGAGAATGCTGATCATCGACAGCATTAGGGTCAGTATCTTCCTGGGCTAGCAAAAGATCAGCAATGGAAAATACTTGCTTTTCATCTAAGTGAGGTGAATCATAGGAGCGCATCAGTTTATGCAAAGCTGTTTGTCCAGCTTCATCGGCATAGTTAGCTTTAGCTCCTAATTGCAGGGCCAACTTAACTAATGAGGCTTTGCCTAGTTGAATAGCAATTAGCAAAAAATTCTGCTTTTGCATCAAAGAAAGAGGAAGAGAAGGGCAGAAGGAGAGAGCGCTGACTATCTTCAGGGGATCAAGCAAGGTAGGAATAGGGGCTGACCAGTTAAGGGCTGCTAGAAAGTTGCTAGCTTCTTCTTCTAATGGCACCAAAAAGGGGAGAGCATCCGTTGCAGTTAAAGTGGTAGGCTCTAAAAGAGCTTCTACGCTTGTGCGTTGACGATGTAGGGCTAGCAGCGCATCTAAAGGATTAGCATGTCTTTGCATTAATACTTGATAGCAGGCAAAAGCAGTTGGCTCTAAAGCTTGAAAAAGGTCATAGTGATTCACATGATCTTGTTTAAGCTTATCCTGTAGGAGTTGCAATTTTGTAAAAAACGTAGACAATAATCCTTTAGGCAGTGAAAGGGGAATATCTAGCTTTTGATCGGCTGCTTCATCTAGAAAGTCTTCTTGAGTTAAATTTTTTTGATGAATAAGCCTTTGGTACTGCTGGTTTCTTTGGTCTAATTGTTGGATCCATTGTAGCAGAAAATCACGGGGGTTTAAATTCAAAATGAATTCTTTAACTGAATTAGCGATCGGTTGGCTCATGCATCCTTTAAGCAATAAAGGCAGGCATTTTAAATGAATGCCATGTCCTTGTTTTGCTGGAATAATAGCAGGCTCAAAAGCGCGGTCATTATCAATGCAGGCCAGCCTTAAGCTTTCTATCTCTTGATCTTTCCAAATAAGCTCTATAATGTAGTTATCGGCCTTACCATCATTAGGGAGAATAAGAAGGCTAGCGATGACTAGACTGCTAAACGCTTCTTTATCAATTTTTCTTAGTAAAGGAGGGATAAGGCAAAAAAGCTCTCCTATAGACTTTCCTGGAAAAAGCTTAGCGATCCAGCGCAAAGCTAAGGGTAGATCAATTAAAGAGGCTAAAGAAGCTTTTGAAGCTAGCTTAGGATGTAACTTTAACAGGGCTAAAAGCTGCCAAAAATTATTTTCTTCTTTACTTTTCAAATAATCTTCATGAAAAGCACGTAAGCCTTGCTCTTCAGATTTTAGGCTAAACTCTCCCTTAGAAGAAAATTCGTTTAAAAGCTGCTCTTCAGGCAGCTGCTCCATCCAGGTTCTATACGCGCGGAAAAGCGCGTGAGGATTAGAAGGATAAGACTTATGCACTTCTTTTAAAAGAAAGGGCCAGCTTTCAATAACCTCTTCTGCCGTCAGTAAGCGTTCATCGCACAATAAATCAAACATTTCTAAAACGCTAATAAGGTCAGCTAACAAGATAGCTTGAGGGCGTGTACTTTCATTAGCATGCCCAATGGTATAGCCTACCTGTACTGTACGGGCTTCCAGATAAGCAACCTTACATAACTTTTCTTTAAGCTCAGGCTGATCTTTGAAGATTTGCTGAGAGGTTTTGCCCTGCCATAATTGCTGTTTAAAAGCTTTTTTGGCCTCCTGATCCAAAGAGGCTTGCCAGTTGAAGGTTAAGACGTTGGAGATTTTAAGGAAAGAGGTAGGGGCGGCAATTAAAGAGGTGGGAGAAAAAGCTTGAGTTAAAGAAGTAGCCGCATATTCCCAAGCAGGATTTAGATAATCAGAGACCACAGCAGCCGTAGGATTAGCTTTACAGTGTAAGCCTTCTAAAGAAGCGACAGCATGCCTGCCATGGGTATTGGTGCGGTAAGGCAGGCCTAATTCATCGATAGAAAGCATAGCACGCGCTTTGTTTATATCAAGGAGAAGAAAACCCCCGGAATCCCCACAGACTTGGGCTTTCAAGGCTAGCAAAGCTTCTCGCTCTTTTAAGCTAGAAGCCTCAAGGAGCTGAGTTATAAAGTTAGTATAATAGGTCTCTAAGATTTTTAGCTTATCTTTACAGGAGGAGGTTGTAATTGAGGCTATAGTATCTACAATAGCAGCTAAGACTTTATGAAAAGGTTGTAAACGTGGATATGAAGCTACGCTTATCCCTTGTGCTACTATTTCCTTTCTTTGCTCTTCTGTGACTATAAACCAAGGTAGCTTCAGAGTAGGCAAAAGCTTAGCTAGTTTACTTTTTTCCTCGGAAGTATAAAGAGAACTTTCAGCTTGAAGGTAAGCTAGAGTTTCTCCTAACAAATCTTTTTCTCTACCTAAATAGGCTGTCAGGCGCTGCATTAAAAGCTTTTCCTCAGGCGTGCCTTTGGTTGAGAATATAGAGGTATTAAAAGGAGATGAAGAATGACAGTCTTTGCCTTCCTCGATAGCTGGAGAAGCAGATAACACGCTCACACTACCTTCTGTTTTTAGTGGGGGCGCTTGATAAAAAATATGAGGCGCCAGGCCTAAGCTGGGAATTGCTTGCATATAAATTCTCTAAATTTTTGATTGCTTTATAACTACTATTAATACTTAGGTAGAAAAATTTAAAAGGAGTTGGGCTCTAATCTCTTTAGCTCTTGTAAATAGACATCCATCACAACCGTTGTCAGAGCAGCACTTTCCTGCATCGTCTCATCAAAAGCTCCTATGAGTCCTCTTAAGTGATAGACTTCCCTTTCAATTCTTGCCATCTCGCTGCTCACCTGATTTAAAGAAGCATTGCAGTGAATGATGGGCGGGAACAATCATAGTCTATAGGGGAGGAAATTTGGATAATTTTATTCCTTAAAAGAGAGGGGTAAATCACAAATAGTTTTATTAGAAAAACAAACTTAGACTTTTAAATGAGCTTTCTTTATTTCGTCAAGGAAATAGCGCTATATTTTTTTTAGATAAATTCTTTTCTTTTCAACTATATATCTAAACTTAATTTCTTTTTTAAGGTAGCAAGTTAGCCGATAAAATTGTGAAAAGCTAGCATGAGGAAAAGAGGCTTCCCCTAAGATGAAAGAGGGAATTGCTGAATGATTATACTTTTCTTGATTTTATTAAAATATCCTGGCAGGTGGGCTTATTACAAACAATCGAAGTTATAAAATGTAAAAGTCATAAAAAATCCTTCAAACGACTTTTTTAATAGAGCGATTGTCACTCTTTTACTAGTCATTACTCTAAAGGATTAGATATTTAATCTTTAATATGCCAAGCATCTTAAAACTTTTCATAGTCAATTTTTTATAGCTTGCTATATTCCCTGCCAGAGATGTTCTAAGGCTTGCTTTTACGTTACCTAATAATGCTTAAAGCGATAGGATACCAAGTAGGAGTACAGCTCTTCGGTTTAAGCAGCCTTCTTTTTGTGTTTTTATGAGGTACAACTAAAGAAGGTAAAATCCTCGATGGTTAGAAGCTAGCCAAATGCTTATAGCTGACAAAAGTTAAAACTTGAAAATATAAGTAAGCACAACTTTCCAGCAAATCAAAAACACCCCTCTCTTAGATATCTATAGATTTTTTTATCCTGCCAAGAAATTAGGGTTTTTAAACTTAAGAAATTCAGTAGACAAGTTTTTTATAGAAAATATAAAGTGCTTTAACCCTTATAACTTGTACTCATAAAGGAAATAATTATGCAGCATGTGAAATGGATAGTATTTTTAGTGGCTGTCTGTTGGGTTACCTTATTCATAGGCTTTAGATCTAATACTGTTCGATCTTTACTTGTGCTTCCTTCTAAAGAAATTGTAAGAGCTGGTGGATTCAATCATATCTTTCATAGAAGAAATGCTTTCCAAGAAAGCGCTTTAGCTCACAAATTACTAGATGGACTAAGAGGGATTGAAATTGGAGGTTCTGCCCATAATCCTTTCGGATTGAAAACTCTTAATGTCGATTATAGTGATGAGCTTTCTACACCCTTCAAAAGAGCAGAGGAAAAGGCAGCAGGGCATGCTTTGAAAGTCGATATAGTGGCTAGTGGAGATAATCTTCCTTTTAAGGATAATGTGTTTGACTTTGTGATCAATTCTCATGTTATTGAGCATTTTTTTGATCCTATAAAAGCTATCAAGGAATGGCTGCGCGTGGTAAAGCCAGGAGGATATATCTATATGATTATTCCTCATAAAGAGCGGACCTTCGATAAAAATAGACCGCGCACTTCCTTAGAGGAAATTATCTATCGTCATGAACATTTAACTGCTCCTGAAAATGATGATCATCATCATTGGTCAGTTTGGATAACTCAAGATATGCTAGACATATGCAAGCATTATGGCTGGGAGGTAGTAGCTGTCCAAGACATCGATGATAAAGTAGGCAATGGATTTACAGTAGTAGTAAGAAAAGGCGAGGAAATCAGAAACTTATGAAGCGTTTTTTAATTCTCTGTGGGTGGTTCTTCATCTTACAGACTTTAAATGCCGGCTACAAATATGAATTATCCAGTTGTGCAATTTTTATGGAAGATGATCTTCCTTATATGCCTGAATGGATCGAATTTCATAAGCATCAAGGTATCCAACATTTTTATTTATACAATAATGGACCTATCAAGGTATGGAAAACTTATCTAGATAAATATGAAAAGGAAGGCTTTGTTGAGGTAATAGAATGGAATTATGGTAGCCAAAACGTTATCGAATGGAATAGCATTCAAACTCAAGCTTACATGCATTGCTTGAAAAAAATCACCAAGGAATCTAAATGGTGTGCCATCATTGATACCGATGAATTCCTTTTTACACTGCCTTACAAAAATTTGAGAAAAGCTTTAAGGAATTATGAAGAATTTGCTGGCGTGGTAGTCAATTGGGTAATGTATGGAACAAGTAACGTAGACTATATTCCAGAAGGGCAAAAATTGACCGATCTATTGACTTTTAGAGGAGCAGTAGATGGTGATTTGCATGTTAAATCTATTGTTAAGCCTGCCTATGTGGTAGATATCATGGATCCTCATAGCTTTATCTACTCTACCAATAAATTTGCCGTGAATGAAAACAAAGAACTTGTTCATGGAGCTTTTACAGCAAAAAACAGTGTTAACATTTTTAGAATTAATCATTATTGGTGCCGAGATAAAAGCTTTTTAATCAACACTAAGCTTGCTCGCCGGCTAAAGTGGGGCCAACCTATAGAATCTGTGCTAGAGATAGAAAAAGGATATAATCTAGAGCAAGATGACTTAATTAAAAATTTTAATAATTATAATCCCCATGCCTCACTTGAAATTGAAGTTACTGATTGCTAAGGAATTATAAAAGTTAATTTTTAAATTTAAAATTTATAAATTATTCATATCCAAAGGCTTATAAAAAAATGAGATGAATATGGGTTATAACTAAAGAGGATCCAAATAAGGGAAGGCTTTAAAAAATTATTCGCAACAGGAGAAGGAGAAAATAGCGCCACCCGTTGACACGAACATGGCAAGCTGATAAAACAGATGCTTGTCCGGGATGAATACATTGTAAAGTTTAAATAAATTGACTCTATGAAAGCTCCTTTGGTGTCTTTAATTATGCCTATTTGCAGCCATTGCGACTACTTAGAGGCTGCCTTAAACTCTGTAGCTGAACAGACGTATGCTTCTCTGGAGGTTATTCTTCTAGACAGCCATTTTACTCTTCCTTTCTCTTTTATCATTCAAGATTTTATAAAATCTACAAAATATAAATGCATTTACCTTCAAGAAAATTTTCAAACTCTTGCTGAAGCTATCAACAGAGGTTTAGGAATTGCTCAAGGAGATTATTTAACTTTTCTCTCTCCTCAAGACTATTTTGCGCCTAATAGGATAGAAAGGCTGGTAGACAAAGCTATCGCTTCTCAAACGCATTTTATCTTTACGCGCGTAGATCTAGTAGATCAAGATAGCCGGCGACATTGCTTTGATGCTTCTCAAAAAAGAATTTACGAAGAAAAAATGTTTGAAATTATCCACCTTGAACATATTGAAGAAGCTTTTATGACTTTTAATCTTGCCATGACCTATGGCAATATGTTTTTTTCACGTGAACTTCACACACGCTTAGGTGCTTATAGAGATTATAAATATCAAGGCAGTTTGGATTATATTGTTCGCTCTCTTATAAATTATGAGATCAGCTTTTTAAATGAAAATCTTTATTATTACCGTTATATAGAGGAGAAAGTATCCCAGGAGGAGATCGAGCTTAGCCATAAAGAGCGCGAAGAGCTTTATCTCAATTATTTTGTGGGTGTAAGCCGTGTCGCTCCTTTAAATAAAAATGCTCCTTCGCCTTATAATGGATCTAAAGCATTTCTCAAAGCCAAAAATGCGATAAATTTGGGAAGCATTTTGGCTCAGTTTATTTATACTCCTAAAATCGCCAGCTCTGATAGCCCTTCGGTAGATTTCAAAAGCAATTTTTCTCAGTATGTTGGAAAATCTGAAAAGTTTACCCTTATTACCCATGATTTAGCGCCGGGGGGAGGGGGATCTAAGTTAGTTTTAGATCTTGCTACCTCTCTTAAAGGCCAAGGCTACAAAGTTTCTGTCATCTCCATGCGCGAAGGCTCTTTGAAAAATGAATATAAAAAATTAAAGATTCCTCTTTATATAATTCCTGCAGGCTGCTTAAAGTGGGATGAACCTATCGGAAAATGGAAGCGCCTGGGGGCACTCATTTGGGCCACTCTTTATTTAAACCTAAGGGCTTCCTCCACTGTTATTGTTAACAGTGCTGCCAGCTCTGCTCTTGTGCTACCCCTTTTACTGTTTGCTCCTTTTAAAAAGATTTATTGGTATATCCATGAATCTTTTTCTCCTACTATTTATTTTAAAACCAACCTAGCTTTTCACTTATTAAAGAGGGTTAATCATAAAAAAAGATTCAATTTTTGGTTTGGATCGGAAAGCACGAAGAATATTTGGAACAGTATTTTAGATGTTTCAGGAAAAGTGTTATATTGGAGTGGGGTGAAAGAGAGCAGTGTATCTTTAGCTTCTCATAAACCTATCAAAAATCTTCTTTCTATAGGCTTTAGCACTCCTAGGAAAGGTTTTCATTTACTTGTCGATGCCTTTATTGCTTGTATAAAAAAAGAGTTAATACCCCAGGATGTGATTCTGACCCTAGTAGGCTTACCCTCCTCTTTAGATAGCTATAATCAAGACATCATTTTAAAGATTCTTAGTGCTAACCTTCAAGAACGCATTCATCTTATCTCTTGTATCGAGATCCACCAATTGGATTCCTTTTACAAGAAAGCAGACCTATTTGTTCAATCTTCTGCGGTAGAGTGTTTGCCCTTATCTCTTTTACAGGCCATGTCTTTAGGTGTTCCTATTATTTCTACCGATGTGAATGGATGTTCGGAAGCTATTGTGCATAATTATTCCGGCTACTTATGTCGCTCTTTTAGTGCCCAAGCTTTAGAAAAGGCTTTAGTGGAAGCTATTAATCATCCTTTGCGAACACGTCAATTAGCGCTCAATGCCCACAGAACCTTTAATGAGAAATTTTCATTAGAAATGACTATCTCGAAAATTAAAGAAGAACTATCGTTAAAAGATAAATCTTTAATGAACGACCTATAAAATCAATTATTTTAAATGAGCGCCTATGATTGCAATTACGGGCAGTACAGGTTTTATAGGAAATTATCTCTGCAAGTTTCTTCCTCTCCCTCATAAACGCTTTGTTCGTCAATCTATTTCTACCATCCCTTCCCCGCAGCAGTTTATAGGAAATCTAAACAATCCTGTAGATATCAATAATTTTGTCCAACAGGCCGACGTTTTGATCCATTTAGCTTGGGTAAACAATCCATGGACCTCTGATGAAGATATTTTTTCTGATATTTCTCATAATCTTTTATCTTCTCTTACCCTTTTTGAAGCCTATGCCCAAGCTAATCCCCAGGGTCATATTATTTTTGCAAGTAGTGGAGGAAATATGTATCAAAAGAGCTCTTTAGTTTCTCATCAGGAGTCAGATCCTCCCTATCCTTGGAGTAGCTATAGTATTAATAAACTAGCGGTAGAAAATTATTTAGCTTTATTTTGCAGAAAGTATGGAATTCGGGGGACTGTATTGCGGATAAGTAACCCTTATGGTGCTCTTCTTCCTTCTACGCGTACAAATGGGCTCATTGGGGTCATTTTTTCCAAATTAATAGATAATTCCACTTTAAATATTATTGATTCTCTTTATAGCATAAGAGATTACATTCATCTAGATGATCTTTCTCACGCTTTTCATTTAATCATTAAAAATCCTCCTGAAAAAGCTTTGATGCAAGTCTTTAATGTGGGCTCCGGCCAAGGAACTTCTTTAAAAGAAGTTTTAGACACTATAGAAGCAATCTCTAAAAGAAAAATTAAGGTTAACTTGTGCAATAATAGCTGTGAGCCTACTTTTAGCGTTTTATCTCCAAAGCTAATTAGTCAAACTCTTAACTGGCATCCAAAAATAGAGTTAAAAGAAGGCTTAGAGAAAATGTGGGCAAGTATTCATTAATTACAAGCTGACCTGCTTTAAGCTCTGGCATCAATATTTTCCTAGCCAAAAGTGAAATGAAAGGGAATTACAAGTACCTGTATAACAAAAAGTAGCTAAAATTTGAGACTTGGATTTAGCTGCTATAGAGCTTTCTTTAGCAAGAGGGCGACCTGCTCTATAGCACTATAAATTTTTTTCTCCTATTAATCCAGTTTGTTAATGGGCGAGCTGTTACGCCAAACACCTCACGAGCTGTAGCCATTGAGCCGCCATTCTCTATATAATTTAAAGCTTTTTTTCTTAAATCATGGAGGGATGTCATGCCGCTTGATCATAGTATCCTCAGAAAAATAAAATTTAGATAACCATAGAGCCAATTTAAGTAATAGAAAAATTTTCGCTAATTAATATAGTCTACCCGAACATCTCAATGTTGGAGGAAACCGAGGATTTTCAAAAACCTACTTGGTTAATCTAGGCATTCTGGAAAGCAGGCTCGGCTTTTAATGGGAAAAACGACCATGAAACTATTACAAGTATAGAGGCTTAAAAATTTGAGGAGCATAAAAACCTTTGTCTACAGTTTCTAAAAGTCGCAGCGCTGCAGGGCTTGGAACATGGGTTCTAGATTCCCAAGATTGAACTGTCTTTACGTTTACATTTAAGGCTTTTGCAAAAATTCCTTGGGAATAAGGATTTTTCTCTCTGATTCTCTTAATATCGATAGTTTTATATTTATTTGGAGGCTCAGGGATTTCGATAAGCCCCGACTTTAAGCGTAACCTTTCTTAGTATGAGTGCTAGAACTTCTTCAAGCCCTTTAAATAACTTACTCATTTTTATTCTTTTTTTGATTGCTTTAGCTATTTGTTTTAACTCCACTTTCTCTTCTTGAGATAAATTTTCTTGCTCATTTTTTGAATAAATGAACAATGAGAAAAGAATCACTCGATCTTCTATATTTAAATAGCCTACTCTAAATCCACCCTTTTTTCCTTTAGGAGTTGATTTCAAGTGAGCTTTCCTTATTCCTCCTGTTCCAGTAATTACATCCCCTTGCTCTGAGTTTTCGGCTAAGCTTTTTTTGAAATCATCGATATCTTCTATCTTACCGAGGAAAATTTTTATAGAGATGCCAAGGTTGAATTAAGGAAAAAATACTTTTCGCCACCTTGCTTACAAGGAGATTAATAAACTAGGATTTTAGTATCAGCTATTTAATTGCGCTGCCTGAAAATATAAGTACACCCATTATAAACCGCGTGGGTAAAGATGGCAGGCCCTAAGCCCCATTTCCATTGTACAAGCCCACATGTCGCTCCCACTGCTAATAATCTCAATTGTGCTGCAAGCTGAGCATCATTGTGAGCCATTGTAAATGCATAGGTGGAAAAACATACACCCACTAACTCTGTTAGGGGGGTATCCAACATAACATTAAATTTTTTATCTAAAAACCGATTGAAGTGAGGAAGTCCGACTTGTATGATAAGATGAGGCATGCACCTAAAAACCAATTCTTCGATAATAGGAGCAACTAACACACAACCTACCAGCTCCTTTCCTTTGTCAGTGCTAAAGAATTTAGTTTTTAAGCTTGAACGCTGGCACGCGTAATCTATAGTTTTAACGCTTATGTTCTCAAAAACAACAATACTCTCATTCATGCCTGCATTAAGGGGCTTCCAAATTTTATCTTTTACACAATCTGGCACTCCACTCCAGAGGCTACACCCTGTCCGTCTAAAAATTTGCCTTCCACAAGAATACAGAGTAGGAGTAATGGGATAAAACAATAATACGCCTGCTATGCCTGCCATTGTATAGGAAACAACATTGGTAGAATTCATATTAAACTCTTTTGTGAAGTTAAAGTTAATATTATTATAATAATATAAATAATTTAAAACAATAAATCTTTTATATAAAACAATAATTAATAAATGGAGTTTATTTGATTATAAAAAGTTCTTAGAAAAATAAGATTAATTTGCACCCCCCAAAAAAAATTTATCGCCTGAATGTAGAGATTTTATAAGTATAAAATTTATTGAATAAAACTTAAGCCGATAGCTTATTAAGATAATAATCCTTCTATTTCCTACCTTTTTGTTTTCCCTGCCTATATTTATCCGATAGAAAATTTGGTGGAAAAAAACTATTTGATAGGTAGATAATTTAATATGGATGTATAATCCTATTTATATATAATCAATCTTTGGTCTATAAAATAAAGATAAACTATGAATTCAATCCTGGAAGAAATAAAACAAGACTTTATTAAACCTGCTTTTGAAAAAAAAGCGCTTCAAGCTACGGCGCGCGAGTGCGGCTATGATATTAATTTAACTTTTTCCCCTAAAGAAAAAGAGATTCTTATTAATCATTTTGTTAAGTCTCTTTTAAAAAAAATAGAAGACCATTACCAAAAAAACAGTGAATTTGCTTCGATCCGTGTCAACCTCTCAGGAAAGGTGGAAAAAATCACTCGAAGAAAATTTGAGAAGAAAAATATATGCATTGTTTCTGAAAATTCTAGAGATTTTCATGATCAGTCACTTGAAGACTTTTTTCCTGTTTTTGAAAATGTTTTGAATTATTTAAAAACTTGGAGAAGGTACAAGTACTGAGAACTCAATTGAGATTCAGATAATAAATAGGTCTAGTTTTTCAGTAGAAGAATTTTCTATCCTTGCTAAAAAATGGCGAGGATAAAAATTTTTAAAGCACCTTGTGCAAATAGCGTTGCTTATAAAACTACTTCTTAATCTGGAAGAAGCTTAGCTGGTTACCATTTCAGGCCACCCACCATCCCAGGATATCAAAGAGCCCTTCGGTGGATTTTAAAGAATTAGAGCGAGAGATAAGAGCAGAGAGGCTCTTGTTAAAAGTACTGTATTAAAACAAGCGAAGCGTCTAAAATAACCTTTTTTATGCCTTTTAATATTGTCGTTTTGATTTATGAACAAGCCTACGAAGCCTTTTTTATTGAGAATCAATCCTCATATAAGACAGACCCAATATCTTAAAGATTTAATCGACTATCGGGAACTTTTATATTTTTTTGCATGGCGCGATATTTTAGTGCGCTACAAGGAAGCTTTTTTTGGAATAGCTTGGGCAGTCATTCGCCCTCTCATCAATATGGGAATTTTTGCGCTGGTGTTTGGGAAAATCGCCCATCTCTCCTCGGGAAATATCAACTATGCTTCTTTTGTCTTAGCCGGTTTGCTTCCTTGGCAATTATGTTCTAATGCTCTAGTAGAGGGCTCAACGAGTATTCTCCATCATGCCAATCTAATCTCTAAAATTTATTTTCCTCGTATCATCATACCTACCGCACAAATTGCTGTACATTTTGCAGACTTTCTCATAGGCATGATTTTGTTATTCTTTTTTTGTTTTATTGTTCAGCCTTTAAATTTTGCCACATTGATGGGTTTACCTATCTTTATTATGCTTGCTTTGCTATTAAGTGAAGGAGGATCTCTTTGGCTTTCCGCTTTGACAGTAAAATTTAAAGATTGTAGGTTTTTAATTCCTTTTGTTGTCCAAATTGGCATGTTTATTTCTCCTGTAGGTTATAGCAGCAGCGAGATTTCTAGCCAATGGATCTGGCTATACTGCTTGAATCCTATGGTAGGAATTATAGATGGGTTCAGGTGGTCTCTTTTTGGCTTTACCTACCCTCATTTGGTTTATTCCATCGCTACTTCTGCTGTTGTTACGCTTATTTTAGTAATTACCGGTTTTCTTTATTTTCGTAAAATGGAACGCTCTTTTGTGGATAGGTTGTAAATGGGTAATTTAAATATCGTTGAAGTAAAAAATGTTTCGAAAAAGTATACGATATTTCATGATCAACCCCCCTTAGGGCAAACGACACTGGTAGAAACATTGGCTACGCACGGACGTCGTTTTTGGAAGAGAATGAGGGGCCATAAATGCCGAGCAGCAGCTGCAGAAGAAAAGCAAACAGAAGAATTTTGGGCCTTGAGAGATATTTCACTAGCCATAGAAGAAGGTGACCGATTTGGAATTATTGGCCGCAATGGTGCAGGAAAGTCTACCTTGCTAAAGTTGCTCTCACGCATCATCATGCCTTCTGACGGTGAAATTTTTCTTCGAGGAAAGATCTCCAGCCTACTGGAAGTAGGCACAGGCTTTCATCCTGAATTGACAGGAAGAGAAAATGTCTTTTTAAATGGTGCTATATTAGGAATGAGTAAACGGGAAATTGCTCGAAAATTTGATGAAATTGTGGAATTTGCAGAGATTGAAAAATTTTTAGATACGCCCGTCAAGCGCTATTCAAGTGGGATGTACACGCGCTTAGGATTTTCCATAGCCGCTTATTTAGATCCTCAGGTATTGGTCCTAGATGAAGTATTAGCGGTAGGCGATGCCCCTTTTCAAGCTAAATGTATAAAAAAAATGCGTGAGCTGGCATTGAGTGGCAGAACAATTATTTTTGTCAGCCATAATATTCATTCTTTGTTAGAAATCTGTAATAAAGGAATTTATTTAGAGAATGGGCGACAGATTGAGGTCGGTTCCATAGAAAGATGTATAAAAGCCTATGAACAAAAAATTCAAGGAAACCTGACGAGTTAAATGGTAAGAATACTTTTAAATTGTTTAGATACCTTGGGAAAATCAATGGCGGGACCGGCCATTCGTTATTGGGAATTTGCGCACGCACTTGCTAAAAGCCATCAAGTGACGCTACGTGTTCCTAATCAAACTGATCAAGTCTCTACCAACTTTACGATAAGCACAGGTCCCATCCAGTTTAAAAAGATAGATGTTATCATCACTCAAACTATCGACCCAAACCTTGCCCTCCATGCTAAGCGTCATAAAATTCCTCTTATCTATGATGCCTACGACCCTGAACCCTTAGAGCATTTAGAAATTTTCAAGCCCTCAGCACTTAAAGTAAGAAAACATCTTAATCGTGCGATTATCCATACTATTAATTTCAATCTACGCATGGCTGATGCGGTGATTTGCGCCAATCATCGGCAAAGAGATCTATGGATAGGTGCTTTATTAAGTTTAAGAAAAATTTCCCCTAGCATTTATGATCAAGATGAAACGTTACATAAACTAGTAGGCATCGCCCCTTTTGGGATTCCTTCCCGCCCTGCTATTCAATCTAACAGCGGTTTTCGCGAAAAATTTAACATTAAAGCTTCAGATAAGCTTCTCTTATGGGGAGGGGGCATTTGGAACTGGTTTGATCCTTTGACTCTTATTCGTGCGGTTAAGGAGCTATCTAAGCAAAGAAGCGATATAAAGCTGGTTTTTATGGGCATCAGGCATCCTAATGCCAGCATTCCTATCATGAGTATGGCTAATAAAGCAATTAAGCTAGCGGAAGACTTAAAAATTAAAGATCAGTTTGTTTTCTTTAATGAACAATGGATACCTTATGAAGAACGTGAAAATTTTCTTTTGGATGCAGATATTGGGGTATCCACACATTTTGAGCATTTGGAAACTCAATATTCCTTTCGCACCAGGCTCTTAGATTATATTTGGGCAGGCTTGCCCCTGATTACTACTGAGGGTGATGTCTTTGCAGAACTCGTCTTGAAAAATAAAATTGGCAAAGTGGTACCTGCACAAGATATTCAGGCTTTAGTTTTAGCGATAAGCCAGCTAATAGATAATTCAGCTGAAACGCTAAGAATAAAAAGCAAGCTTAAAGAACTAAGGGAGCAGCTTGTCTGGGAAAAAGCTGTAGTCCCTCTTGAAGAAATTATTGAGCATTTAATGAATAATCCTCTTAAAAATTATTTTGCTTATGATCTTGCCAAAATATTTTATTATCAGCTTCAAAAATGCCATCCTTGGAATTTAATAGAAAGATGGTGGGTAAGGCGGAATAATGGAATCAAAACCTAGCTTTTCTAACCATCGCAAGGTTGATATCCTGCTGGCCACTTATAATGGAGAAAGGTACTTAGCAGAGCAAATAGAGTCTTTGTTAAATCAAACCTATCCTGCTATTCATCTTTTAATTCGAGATGATGCTTCTATAGATAATACCCCCTTAATTATTAAAAGCTATCTTTCCAAGTTTCCTGATAGGATAACCTTTTTCCAAGGTAGAAAGCGTCAAGGCGTGAAAGCTAATTTTTCTCAGCTGATGAAAGCTTCAACCTCTTCTTATCTCATGTTTTCTGACCAAGATGATGTATGGAAGCCTAATAAAGTTGAAAAATCTCTTTCTTGTATGCTAGCCATGGAAAATCAGTATGGGGAACTTCCTTTGCTAGTCCATAGCGACCTCACCGTGGTAGATGAAAATTTACATCTGTTGGACCCCTCTTTTTGGCATTATACTCATCTTAAGCCCCATCATTCTTCTAGCTTAAATAGATTATTAACTCAAAATGGAGTGACTGGGTGCACGATAATGATCAATCGCCTCCTGAATGAAATGGCCAGGCCCATCCCTCATGAAGCTTTTATGCATGATTGGTGGTTAGCTTTAACCGCCTCGGCATTCGGCCAAATAGGGGTCATTAATGAGGCTACTCTTTACTACAGGCAACATTCCACAAATACATTAGGTGCGCAAAAATTTTTTAATTTCTATAATATGAAAAAAAAATTGCATAAATGGCGCCAGACCGATGAAAAGAAATTTCAACAGGCTTTAATTTTCTATCAGCGCTATCAGAAGTTGCTAAGTCTTTCGCAACAAAAGATTCTAAAAGATTTCTTAAAGCTTGCTCAGCTTCCTTGGATGAAGAGAAAAAAAACAGTTTATTGTCATGGGTTTTTTAAGCAGGGATGGGTGCGAAACCTAGCGGATTTTTTCTTAGGGTGATAGGGGAAAGCAGCTCCTCACCCTTAAAAATACCTTATTCACATTAAACAATGCTTATAGAGAGCAGGTATGCTAGCAAATGCCAATTTATTAAAATTTTCTTTTTGGGTATGGCCCTATTTTGCCATGCTCGTCATAGGCTTAACGTTTCCCTCAGACGGTAACCATGGAATGATGACTCCTAAAAGTGGGTTATTCCTTGGGTGTTTTTGTTTAATGATTTTTTATAGCTTTTTTAGAATGCGTTTGACAATGCATCAACTGCGCCTCATCTGTTTTGCTTGCATTTCCTTAAGTTTTTTGTTGATTTGGATGTTTATTGGTCATTGGCAAAAAAATGAATGGTTAAATAGCGGCTTCGATCAATTTAAAATTTTTTCCATCACCATTGCGACTGTCATCATGACGTTGAATCTGGTGCACGAAGATTTAACTACTAAAGAAAAAATTTTAAAAGCGATTATCTATTCTAATTTTGCCTACTCAGCCATTAAAGTGGCCATAGTCATTCTCCATGTTTTGAAAATTATAGACATGTTTCATTTATTAGAACTTTTAGGGATTCGTTATATGAGCATGGCCATGCTTCAAGGTAACTTATCCCGTTTGCAAACCTCAGTAGATATTATCACTCCTTTTTTACTGCTCTTCGTATTACAAGGTCATCGATTAAACTTAGGATTAAGTAAAAGCTTTAAGGGATTATTTCTGCTAATTACTTTGCCTGCGATTTTTCTTAGCTTTTCACGCTTCCTCTATGGGGTGGTGGGAATAAGTATAATTTTATACGCCTTTACCTTAAGCTTTAAAGGATTTTTCAGAATGATGATTTTAACCATTCTAGTCGCTATTTTAGGATTAAGCTGGATAGGAATAGAAAAAGTACAAATTCTTATTTATGAGCGTTTTTTTAGCTATGATAACCAGATGTCTGACCAAGTGCGCGTAGATCAGATTAACGCCCTAATGGAAGAGCTCGATATTTATCCTTTATTGGGGAAAGGTCTTGGAGGATATGTGGAAAAGTTAGTAAGAGGGGGTGATTTGCACCATTCTTATGAAGTTCAATGGATTGCTTTTCTGATGCAATTTGGAATCTTAGGCTTTATTATTTTGATGATGCCGGTAGGCATTATAGCTTACAAACTATTTGCGCCGCCCTTTAATCGATTAAAGCTGTCCTTTTTAGGTCTTTTTGGTGTATGGCTTCTCTCTGGGTTTACTAATCCTTTTCTTATTTCTTTAACAAGTGGTATTGTTTACTCAATGTTTCTATTGGTAAGTGATATATTAAAAATACCCTCCCAGCACGAAAAGGGTCGTTGTGAGCTTGTATGATGAATAAAGTGAAAAGATTGGGTAGGATTTCTGCTAAATACTTAGGTGTCTCCGCGAGATATTTATTACGCGGTTTTCAAAAAAAATGCTTTTCTTCTTATTTACTCTCTTATTTTAAGCAGCATTTTTTATATATAGAAAAATTCACTAAACATTTAGAGGAAAATATAGAGCTTGAGGATAATCAATCCATTAAATGGAATAGATTAAAAGAAACTGTGCAAGGCTTGCATGCTCTCCTTCCAGACAATAACAGATTTTATTACTCTATCTTAATTGATGCGACCCAGTGCCCCAAAAAGTATCTTAAGCAAACCCTTAAAGCAGCTTTAGACCTAACAGCTCCCTATAAAGAAATTTTATTAGCTATTTCCAAAGAGTCGCAGAGCGAAATAGAAAAATTACTCAAGCATTTTATTCCTAACGAGTTGGTCAGCTTAAAGGTATTTAATTTTGAAAAAAATCTTCTGGCAAGTGATGTGATGAATGCTTTAGCTAGCATCTCTGAGGGCAATTACTTGTTTATCTTGCCGGTAGGGGATTGGATGAGGCCTGATCTACTCTATCGCTATGAGCAAACTCTTAATTTTATGGCTGCAAAAGATTTTACTGTATTGTTTTGTGATGAATATCAGATCAATAGTCGCTGCATGCCCCTTCCAAAGACTCGTACTCTTAAGCCGCAACGGCCTTGTTTTCCCTACATATTTAATGATGATTTAGGTCATACTTTACTTATTCCTAAAAAGCTTTGGGAAAAAATTGGAGGATTGCTTAAAGAAAGTGAGGGAATACACACTTTTGACTTACCTTTAAGATTAGATGCAGCCGGGGCTTTATTTCATAAAGTGCCTTTGCCTCTCTATGCAATTAGAGAAGAAAATAAAATTAAGCAAGAGACCCATTATTCAACTTTGCCTGCGTTAAAAAATATTCTTAAATCTTTTGAAAATTATTCAAAAAGTAAAAAATTAAACTGGCATTGGACGCCCGGCTATTCCAAATCTAGCGTAAGGGCCATCCCTCAACTTCTTAGCATTCCTGAAGTGCATGTAATCATGCTTTATAAAGATCATTGTCGTCTCACCTTATCTGCTGTCAGCCATATCATGAAGCAAAAAAATGTCCGCGTGAGAATGACTGCCATTGATAATAATAGCCAAGACTTTTCTATAGCAGAAAGATTGAAGGAATTAGGGGTAGAAGTTATTCGAATAGAGGAGCCCTTTAATTATTCACGTTTAAACAATATGGCGGTTAGAGAAACTAAAATAGCTAAAGATATAGAAAATATCCTTTTCCTTAACAATGATGTAGACTTAGATGCCGACGGTTTAATAGAGATGTGCCGGTGGATCGAACAGCCTGGAATTGGATTAGTCGGTTGCCGTTTAAATTATCCTAATGGCTTATTGCAGCATGGAGGCGTGATCGTTGAAGCCTCAGGAGCCGCTTTTATGAAATCTTGGCACCATGAAGAGAGGCTTGAAAAATTTCACCATCTTAGGAAAACTAATTTTTTAAGAGTATCAGCAGCCGTTACAGCTGCTTGCTGCATGATTAAAAAGAAGACCTTTCTTGAAGTGGACGGATTTGATGAGATATGGTTTCCTGTAGCTTTTAGTGATACTGCCCTAGCAGTTAAAGTGCGTGCAAAAGGGCTGCACTGTTTATATACTCCCTTTGCAGTAGGAGTTCATCATGAGAGCATTTCTCGTAAGAAAGTCAATATAGAGGACTATGAGACTTTGTCCTGGGTACATCGTCGATTTGTGCAGAAATTATGGGAGAATGAAAAAATTCACTTCGAAGATCTTGAAAAGACAGAATATTAGAGAGATTATTGAAAATAAAAATGAGTGAAAATGTTATTTAATTCTTATTTTTTCATCTTTATCTATCTTCCTATCGTGGTAGCAATATTTTTTGTTTGCTGCTATTTTCACCTCAAAAAAGGTGCTCAGCTATTTTTGCTAATCAGTTCTTTAATCTTTTATGCTTACTGGGATGTGCGGTTTGTTCCTTTATTATGTGCATCTATTTTTTTTAATTATATAGCAGGCAATCAGATATATAATGCTTCTACAAGCCAATTAAAAAAGCTTTATCTATTATTAAGCTTAACATTCAATCTGGCTCTTTTACTTTATTTTAAATATCTTAATTTTTTTATTAGCAGTGCTAACTATTTTTTATCTTCTGAGGTAAAATTATTAGATATCATTCTACCCCTAGGAATCTCTTTTTTTACATTTACTCAAATAGCCTATCTTGTAGATGTTTATCAAGCGAGGGCCGTTCCGGGAGGGTGGTGCTCTTACAGCCTATTCGTAACAGTTTTTCCTCATTTAATCGCAGGTCCAGTCTTACACCATAAAGAAATGATTACACAATTTGACAACCCTGCCAACTATCAATGGTCTAGTTACAATTTTGCCCAAGGAACATTTTTATTCGTCATAGGATTAGCCAAAAAAGTCCTCATTGCTGATGCCATGTATAGATATGTCACCCCGGTTTTTGATCAAAATCAAACTTTAATCCCTTTTTTACAAGCCTGGATAGGGGCCTTAGCTTATTCTATAGAGCTTTATTTTGATTTCTCCGGCTATTCAGATATGGCTGTTGGATTAGGGCTCTACTTTAATATTCAATTGCCGCTTAATTTTAACTCTCCTTATCAAGCCACCTCAATGATTGATTTTTGGCGCCGGTGGCATATCTCGCTCTCTAATTTTTTGAGAGATTATTTATATATACCTTTAGGAGGTAACAGATATGGAGAAACCCGTAAATTAGCTAATCTGCTAATTACTATGCTCCTTGGTGGGGCTTGGCATGGAGCTAATTGGACCTTTGTAGTATGGGGCCTCTGCCACGGTTTTTTTCTTATGATTAATCATTTATGGCGCAAGCTTAATGTTAATTTATCACCTCTTTTAGGACAGCTGCTTACTTTTTTCTGCGTCGTAGTGGCTTTTGCTATCTTCCGCTCCCCTGATTTACCTAGAGCTTGGATGATATTAAAGGGATTGTTTGGCTACAATGGAATAATCCTTCCTGAGAAATATGAATATAGCTTAGCTTTTTTGAAAGCTTATGGAGTGGCTTTTGAAAGGCTTCATTTTTCCAATGTACGCCTCTACGATTTGCTAAAAATTTTAGCCTGCCTGTTAGCTATCTTATTACTTCCCAATAGCATGTGGTGGAAAGAACGTTTTATAAGATATCCTATTTTAGCGGGATTAGGCTTAAGTGCGCTTTTTATTATTTGCCTGATAGATTTGGATGCAGTCACAGAATTTCTTTATTATCAATTTTAATATGTCTGATAAAAATCCTTGTCTCTTTATTATTACTTTTTTTATTTCTAGCCTATTTGCTCTTGTTTCTATTGTCTCCTTTAACTATTTAATAGACCCTTTTGATTACTTTAAGTCTCCTCTAATTGTTGGATTTAATGATAAAAAATTAGAGAGTACACAGGAAAGGTTTGATAAGGCAGCTAAGATTATAGCTAAAAAGCCCACAGCAATCATGTTAGGATCCTCACGGGTACGTGCAGGTTTTCCATTGACCTATTATAATCAATTAGTTGGAGGGCAAGCTTATAAAGCTGCATTCTCAGGAGCTCGCTTTGATGAGATCTTTGGCTATTTTGAACATGCTTTACATAACCAACCTGATCTGAAAGCAGTTTTTCTTTGTTTAGACTTTTTCGCATTTGCAAGCAATCTGGAACCTGTAGCAGAGTATAGGGAAGATCGATTGAGAAGGGCTTCTCTCTCTTTTTCTGACTGGGCCCAGTGCTTATTGTCACGAAAAACTATTAAATTTAGTTGGTCTACTTTTAAACACAATGTAAATCCTAAAAAGCTAGAAGAGGTGGCTGGCTATTATGTTAAGATTGATGAAAATGATTTCATCCTTCTTAATCCAATAATCGTCGAAAACCCTGTGCAATTTTTGAAAGAAGAGAAGAGGTTAATCTTCAATAATTATGAAATTGATGATAAAAAAGTGGCTATGTTTAGAAAGCTTGTGCGGAGGTGTCAGGAAAACAATATTGATTTGAAAGTAGTGTTTAGTCCAGCCCATGTTTACTATTGGGAAGCGCTTTATCAAGGTAATTGTTGGAAAGCTTTAGAAAATTTGAAACGCCAGCTAAGTGCTATTTACCCTATCTACGATTTCTCCGGCTTCTGCGCTTTTAATCAAGAAGATTTATCAATAGGTAACTCTAATAGACGTTTTTTCGAGGTCTCTCACTTTACCCCTTTGTATGGGCAAATTATACTTGATCGTGTGTATGGGAAAGAAAATAGGGATCTAGAGGCTGGTTTTTTATTAAATCCGCAAACAGTTGAATTACATCTAGCAAAAATACGTAAGCAAAGGGATGACTGGGTAGGAAAAAATGCTGAGGTGGCTATTTGGCTGCGAGAACAATTAAATATTTAAAATAATAGCTTTTTAATGTTATTTAAAGAAAATCCTTGTCTAGAGCCTAGAAAGGGAATTACCTTTACTCCGAGCTCTTTTTTTCCTTAAAAAGGAGCTATTTTATTAAATATGATTGTGTAAGAAGCTAATTAAAAGGCTATAAGCAGCCCTGTATACTAACATCTACTCTTAAAAAAAACAGGTCCTTCATTAAAAAGCCATGAAGAAAAATTTGCCTTAAAAAAAGTAGTTTTTCTTAAAGCTTATAATCTTAAAAATTTAAGTGCAATTAGCCAGAATATATAGTTATTTAAATTCTATTTTTCTAAGGATATATGTATAATCCACTGGCATGGTATATTCACACGATTTAAGAAAAAAAGCTTTGAATTATATAGAGAATGGCGGCTCCATGGTCACAGCTAGTGAGGTGTTTGGCGTAACAGTTCGCACCTTAACAAACTGGATTAAGCGGGAAAAACAAGGTTGTCTAGCTCCTAAAAAAAGGCGGCAGAGCCCCAGTAAAATTGATAGTGAAAAGCTAAAATTATATATAAAACAAACTCCTGATGCCTATCTTAGGGAAATAGCTGAGGCATTCGGAGTGACAATAGCTGCAGTTTTTTATGCCTGTAAAAGACTGAAAATCACTTTAAAAAAAAGACACCCTTCTACAAGGAAAGAGATGAGAATAAGCGAGAGAAATTTAGGCAAAAGCTAGAAAACATTCGGGAAGAAAATAGAATTTACATAGATGAAAGCGGGATAAATACCTACCTACAGCGCCAACATTCAAGATCACCTATAGGGGAAAAGATTTATGGTGCTATAGCAGGTCGTTCATTTGCTAGAGAAAGCTTTATAGCAGTTAAATGCAAGTCTAAAATTTTAGCTCCTTTTTGTTATACAGATACTTGTCATTCTCTTTTGTTTAACTTTTGGTTAGAAAAAATATTGATACCCGAACTTAAAGCAGGGCAAGTTCTGATTATGGATAATGCTACCTTCCATAAATCGCAAGCCACTCATGAGCTTATCAAAAAGGCAGAGTGTGAGATTTTATTTCTACCGCCTTATTCTCCAGATTTAAACCCTATTGAAACCTTTTGGGCTAATTTTAAGAAGATCGTAGCAGCAAACTTAAGTAAGTCTTCGACTCTTGCTCCGACCATTGATTACTTTTTTTAAGTATAGGTGAATGATAAGAAATTTAAACCACTATAAATAGATGCAGCCCTTGCCATGGATGAAAGAGGAAAAGAACTATGCTTCTACGTTTTTTGAGCAACCCTTTATACAATCGTAGGCTTTATAGATGCATCTTTTTAAATAGAGAAGTAACTTCCAAAGCATTGGATAGGCAGGCTTCATAAGCCCGCCACTTTTTATCCTTTGGCTTTCTTCTCATTTTTTTTTTTTTAATCTTTTTAACCCTTTTCCCCTAATCACTTGCAGTTTCGCCATGGATGTATTCTATTTCTCTCTGTAAAACTGGGATAAAAAATTTTAATATGCTTTACTTTATTGACGTAGGAAATTTCGATGAGCTTTTTCCCACGAGTAAAATACTTTTGTTTGGCTCTCTACATCGTAACGTACTTGGATGCTAATATAAGGGTAAGGATGGCGATTATCAAAGTTACGCCCCTCCTTTTTTTTGAAAAGCTTTACAAACACTTCTTTATTCATCCAGGGCAATGTAGAGACATTAGTATCTTGCTTTTCATAACGGCTAAACTCTTGAAAATCTTTTAGCCCTTTATATTTAGGTGTTTCTAAATAATAGCCGTGAATAAGCTTAATAATTTCTTCCGGTTTGTTTTCCCATCCTTGGATATAAAAAGAGACCTCTGCGCCGATCATATGCTTAGATGATTGGTTTTCTATAGAATCATCTACATAGATATTATGCTGAGGGCAGCGATGCCCTGAGGTAATCACAATTTTTCTACCCGATTTATGCTGAAGGTAATTAAGTAAATTAATTAGAATGGGGTAGACAAATTCTTTATCGTGATGTAAAGGCAAACTATGGCGTTCTGCTCCTCCACAGTCAAAAAAACGTAAGGTCTCTTGCTTGCGATGAACGACATGCGGAGGGTTTAGGCTACTGCCTTTACAACGAAAATACTCTTTAGTGATAGAATCAAAAGAATGATTTTCCCAGGAATATAGAATGGGAGCTGATTGAGTAGCGGGCTCTGGTTTAAAAAGATATTCGTTGTGGCGGCGATAGATATATTCTCCTATAGCATTTTGCAGCCGTGCACGTTCACTTTCTGCTTCCTCAGAAAAAAAACAGCTGCTAAGAAGAAAGGCCAGAAGGAAAGTTGAAATAATAGAAAAGTAGCGCATATGAATAAATTAACTAAAATTGGAATCATTAGCTTATGCAATGGATAGATGATTATCAACTCTTTCTTTTTGATTTCGATGGTTTATTAGTTAATACCGAAGAAATTCATTTCAGAGCTTATCAGTACATGTGTAAGAAATATGGATTTAATCTTGATTGGAGCTTTACACGCTATTGCCAGGCGGCTCATTATCATGCTGAGGGATTAAAAGAGGAAATTTATCGTGAGCTGCCTGCCCTCTATGAAGTAGAACCTAACTGGGATGTTCTGTATGCTTGTAAAAAGGAAAAAGTCATCAAACTTTTACGTCATAACATCCAGCTTATGCCGGGAGTGCAGGAACTTCTAGAGGCCTTAGATAAGGCTAATATCAAACGTTGCGTGGTGACTCATTCTCCTCAGGAGCTTGTAGATACTGTTCGTTGTCAGCTTCCTATTCTCAATACCATCCCCTATTGGTTTACCCGCGAACTTTACACTCATCCTAAACCTCATCCAGAAAGCTACCTTACTGCCATCAAACAACTTGCCGATCCCCAAGATAATATTATTGGTTTTGAAGATACCCCAAGGGGTATTAAGGCTCTTTTGCAAACCTCTGCGCAGCCGGTGCTCGTTTCAAAAGCTGCTTATGATAACCTCCCTTCAAATGTGATTCGTGTTGTCGACTTTAATGTCTTAAATAATTCGCAAAAGCTAGAAAGTCTAAGGCTCTAGCCTAATACTTTTGCATGCTCGCATTTTTTACTGATATTCACCTTTTCTCTTAAAAATATTTAATAAATTCTTTGCTTCTATCGAACGGCTAGGTAGTAACCATTTTCTTTTGAGTAAAAATATTAGCCTTTCCCAATTAATCCTTCTAAGGCCCATCCATCCATTCTTTTAATGCCTCTAGCAAGGTATCTAAAGGCTCATCTTCTTGCCATTTACCTAGCCATCGATAAAGCCGCAAAGCTTGATCTTCAATTCAGTCCTCTAGGAGAATTCCAGCAAGGTGACCCTATAATCAAAATTCAAAATAAGCTGTTATAGGTTTTTTCCCAGGTAATATGAGGCTTTCCCTTTAAATTTCTTGAGGAATTTTATGGTACAAGTGGTGGCAAGATTCTCCCTTGAATATCTATAAATCCTTCAAAGCTTCCTCGCCTATAACTTCTCCTCCTTAAAAAAATATATCTCACCTATTTAAATTTTTAACATTAGCTGGATAGGTTCATGCTTTAAATAAAGCCTTAAAAGCTAGACTTCTCTTTAATATAATCCAGCTCTTCAAGCAGATGCTATAGCAAGTGAAAGGAAAATTTAATATTCATGAACCATGATAAACTTCAAAAGGTATTTATCCAAGCTTTAGTTTTTTTCTAACATCTACCAATTAGCATTATCATCTTTTTAAATACTTAACTAGATTTTGTTTTTTTTATTATTTATTTTATAAAATTTTTTACTTATATTTAATATTTTTCCCTTTTTTCTTATCTTTTGTTTTTTTAATTTTCAGCCAGCCTTTAGACTTAACTTATTAATAAATAATAAATTGTATTTTAATTTATAAAGTTTATTTATTTTTTAAATTTATTATTTTTGATTATATTTTTTTAATTTAATATAATTAAAAATAGTTAATATAAAATAACTTTATTAAGGATTGTTAAGTTAAAAGAAAGGAGTAAGCCATGATGCCTTTACGAAAAACATTCTCTCAGAGCGTAGGACAACATAATGCTCTGTCCCATACTTGTAAGGCTTTAGCTAAAAGTACTTTAGAAGTTCATCACATCATGTTACGCACAAGTATTCTTTATTCTCGGTCTTACTCTATCCATCGTCTCTCCCTCCCCATAGCTACTCGTCGCTCTATCCTCCAAGATAGGGGTAAGGAGAGACTTAGTAGCGATTCTAAGGTGCAATGGGCTGCTCATTTTCATCAGCTTACAAAAAGCTTCCGCCAACCGACGCAGAGTGTAAAAGAGAGATTACCTGTTGTCATTGCCATAAAAAAAGCTTTAAAAGTTCATGGGGCTTGTATTGTACAGGGTGCGCCGGGAACCGGTAAATCTGAGCAAATTCGCTTAGCGGTTAAAGACCCTACAACCTTTGATCTAAAAAAGAGATTTCTTACCTCTTATTTCGAAAAGCACGAAAGTACTGACCAAGAGCAAGAACATCTATGGCGCGAGGGTTATTATAAGCTAAAAGGCCATGAATTAAAATGGTTGCAGGATAATTATGAAAGTATCAAAAAAGGCCTATTAGAATCTTCCTCTGATACTATTCTTTTAGATGAGTTTGACCTCGTTAACACTGCTTCCTTAGAAGGAGAGGCCTTAGAAATAGCCGAGCTAATAGCAAATTTAGCACAAGAATTACGGAAGGAAGGAAAAAAAGTGGTTTTAGTCTTGCACGAGCAAGGAATAAATTCTCCCTCTTTTCGTGAAAGTCTTAATGAACAAGGAATAATTAAGGAGCCAGGCGCCATTGTTCAGACGGATTTTATACCAGAAGAACATCAAAAAGCTATTTTAGAGCTAATGAAGCTTTCAACAGAAGAAAAATTAAAGGCTATAGGATATGTGCAAGGAACGCCAGGAGCTTATGTTAAATTTTTACAAAGGTTAGAACAAGGCGAGCCAGTAGAGCAGAAGTATAAAGATTTTCTCATAGAAGCTCATTCAATTATAATGGGTAATTTAGCGGTCATGGAGAAAATTTATCCTGAAATTTATACAACATTGCTAGCTATTTCCTCATCTTCCCTTCAGCAAAGAATCCAAGAATTAAATGAAATACCTGCTGAAAAAAAACAAGAGCTATTAAAAACTAGGATGGTAGGAAATGTAGACGGTAAGCTGGTCTTACCCTCCCTCGTCTGCGACGTACTTCAAGATCAAGTCCTCAGAAAGGATGTGGAGATCCTCCGAGTTAATGGGAAGAGCTTAAAACTTTTAGAAGAAGAACAACTAACTGATAAGGTGGCTCAAAACTTACGTATGGCTGCCCATCATGCGGATAAATATGCCGGAAGCCATTCTTTACTTTCATTGGAAGGCATACAAGGGGTGATCCCTGATAAAGCTTCACTGATAAAGGAAGCTTGGAGGGCCCAAAAAGAAGCTATTGCCCATAAGATAAATCTGGAAAAAGACTATCAGACTGAAAGAAGTTCTTCAGCCCATCTATCCTGGACAAATGATGCTTCCACTATTGCAGAATTGCACGCTAGCGCTTTGGAAGTGAAAAGCGAGTTTTTAGCAATGGTAGAAGCTACTTGCCAGGAAAGCGGTGTTTACTCTTTTCATGGGGACGCAAGCCAATTTCTTATCAAAACCCAAGTAAGTATGAACAGGAAAGCTAGCATATGGGCAGGCAATGGGGCAGATTTTTCAGGAGCGGTAAAGAAGTTGAATGACACCATACGTACTACCTTTATGGCCAACAATATAGATGAAATGCGCCAAGCTATTCATATATTTGCCAAAGAATCTCGAAAAAGAGGATATGAAATAGTCTTTTCTAATAAGTTTAAAGAAGATTATCCCAGTGGCTATGTGGGTATTCATGCAAAGATTTACTTAAAAACTCCATATACTGGAAAAAGAATTATGGGAGAGGTTCAGTTCCATTTTCTTCAAGTTCATGATGGCACAAATGAATCCGTTAAAGAAATGTCCCATCGTTTCTTAGATCAGGTCATGCGTAAGTTAGAAGATAATGCTTCACGTGAGAAAATTTTAGAAAGTACTGGCTTATCTAATCCAAGGAGCGTAATTAAATTGTGTGAACAGGTACAATTAAATTTATTTGGAGCAAGCATAGATCAAATAAAAATAGGATAAAGGAGATTAGCTATGGATTGGCGTTATTATGTTACCCCAGCATTTATTGCACGTACTATCGAAGGAACAGTAGAAATTCGTCGGCTTGATACGGACCAATGGGAAGACAAGTCATTCAATCAAGATATTTTCCATCTAATTGAACAAGATGGCTATAGTGTTCCAGAGGCAGAAGCACTAACTATCCATGAAAAATATAAGACTCTTCTCAATCATTAAAAAACCTACTTCTTTTTTAAGAGGTTAAGAAAGAGATGCGAGGGGATTGTGGTGGGTTGAGAATAAACTGTCAAGCTACGACAAGCTAAGGCAGGAGGTGTAGGGGAAATACTGAAAGAATCTTCTTGGATAGAACGAATTAAATGGCTGTTAGTAACGGGAATCCATCCGTCGGGAGTTTGCTCCTCGTAACCTCCTTGCGGGTGGGACCGAAAAAGCCTTCCTGTAGGGTGTCGGTAAAGAGGCATGGCGGTAGAAGTAGAATAAATAGTCATAGATCTTTCTTTTGTAAGATTTAGCGTAATTTAACTTCGTTGCTTTGCCTTTCTTTAGGTAAGCTAAAGACCAGCAAAAAGACTAAGTTAATAGGTTAAATAAAAATTTAAACCATTTGCAGCATGTGGAAAAAGCTAGTTGACCTTCTATAAATCTTAAAAGTAAAAGCTACTTTATGTCAAATTTTACGAGTAGTAGCTCAGCCAGCAACTTAAAATTTACCGAGATAAATAGCTTGATAGACGCGCGCTATCGGATAAGAAAACATTCTACGGCAGCTTCAAATTATACCTAGGCTGTAAGCTAGCTTTTCTCCCTGCAAGTCAATTGAATGCAGGGCTTGTAGGGTTCGTAAGCCTAGGTCACTATTCCGCTGATTAGATTGATAAAAAATTCCCAGGACTTAGAATGTCGATGATGTTCGATTTGACAAGAGTTTTTTCAATTTATTGTTAATGCTTTCAACTACTCCTCGCTTTCTTAATAAAATCTTATCTACCACTGACATTAGCTTGTTTTTCATATTCTTTCTAAGCCTAGTAATAATTTCTAAGTCTTTGTTGTAAAGTTTGATAAACAATAGGGGGAGATGCATCCCTTATCGGCAAACATTATGCCAAAAATGCTTTTAGACAAATCGAGACAGGAATCTCCACATTTCCTGGCGTTAACATATAAGCAAGAATTTTTCCTTTATCATTCATAATTAAATGTAGTTTGAATCTATAAAAGCATCCTGTAGAGGTTTTTCCTTTTTTTGCTATTTTTTTAAAAACTTGGCAGGGGAGTGGATGCGAGGAGTATGGCATATTGCCAATAGAGTAGAAGTGATAAATGACAAGAAGTTTCTCTCTTTTTCTGCAGATTGCTAGGCTGGGAGAACACAACCTTTCTTGATAGGAAGAAGCTAGGCGTATCGCATTCCATCGTGCGGTAGAAGAATTAAAACATTGCGCCAAAAAGAGCCGTTTTTCTTAAATAAGGCAAAGAATCAATCTCATTCTCTTAATCAAATCAAAATTGCCGCATCATTTAATCCCCAAAAACTGTGGCTGCTCTTAAATGCTTGGAAGGTCTCCACCCTTTCCTTGGATCTATCTGAAAAAAAAGCGTCGGCGGACCATCTACGGGTTGTTTTTCATTGATAAAGATACGAATTCATTTGACTTGCTTTTTTAATTTTTTTATATTGCCTTCAAAAATAAAAATGCTGAAAAGTCATCACTACCCAAGGAAATAAAATGCATCCTATCTCTTCGGCATCTATTGAAAGCTTGCCCAATGAATTGCTGCTCCCTATCTTAGAGGCTTGCGCAGTTCCTCCCTTATTTAGCGTCTGTAAAAGATGGTATCATCTGCTGGCTTCTGAAGTGATGCCTTCTCTTTATAAAAAAATAGCCCAGCTTCATTTCCCTAAGGGAAATGCCACTACCCAGCGAACTCTTATGTTAGCTAAAGTTTATCGACTCAATCCTCTACTTACCTCTACTGAAAAAGTTTATCAAGTTTTTAAACAAGTTTTTACCTTAGCCAAATTTATTTCTCCTTTGGAATTTAAAGAGAAAATAGAAGAAAAAAGAGGCTTAACTCTGACTAATTACTCTTCTTATCTCTTAAATAGTAATCGCCTTTTACTTTGGAAAAAACTTCCTGGTGGGGAAAAATACTTGAGACGAGAAGAAATTAAGCACTTGCCTCTAGAAAAAAAAGGAGAGTTTCTTAGAGATTGGATTGAAGAAAATTGTAAAAACATCACGGCTTTAGATTTATCTGGAGTAGGCTTGACTTATTTACCCCCAGAAATAGGTCAATTGTCTCAGCTGCAAAGACTTGAGTTAAATCAAAACCAGCTCACCGCTCTGCCTGCAGAGATCGGGCAATTGTCTCAGCTGCAAGGGCTTGAGTTAAGCCAAAACCATCTCACCAGCCTTCCTGCAGAAATTGGGCAGCTGTCTGAGCTGCAAACGCTTAGATTAAATCAAAACCAGCTCACCGCTCTGCCTAAAGAAATCGGTCAACTGTCTCAACTACGAGCGCTTGGCTTAAGCCGAAATCAACTCACCAACCTTCCTACAGAAATTGGACAGCTGTCTGAGCTGCAATATCTTGTCTTAAATCAAAACCAGCTCGCCGCTCTGCCTACAGAAATCGGGCAATTGTCTCAGTTGCAAGAGCTTATTTTAAATGAAAACCAGCTCACCAATCTGCCTGCAGAAATCGGGCAATTGTCTCAGCTACAATGGCTTGAATTAAGTCAAAACCAGCTTACCGCTCTGCCTGCAGAAATCGGGCAGTTGTCTGAGCTGATATGGCTTTACTTAAATCAAAACCAGCTCACCAGTCTGCCTGCAGAAATCGGGCAGCTGTATGAGTATATCACGCTTGAATTAGCGCAAAATCCTCTGAAAGATATTCCAGAAAAAGTAAGGGAGCGTTTTCAATTGTAGAATGGCCGTAAGCACTTTTTAAATCGGTGTGGCCTAAAATAAAAAAAATTTAGCCATCCTATCTTTAAACAAGTCATCCGCTTTTCTTCCTGCAACTAAGCAAGCTTAAACTGACCTACACATTTATAACGACAAGAAGTTTCTCTCTTTTTCTGCAGATTGCTAGGCTGGGAGAACAACTTTTCTTGATAGGAAGAAACTGGCGTATTGTATTTCATCATTCAGTAGAAGAATTAAAACAGTGCATCAAAAAGAGCCGTTTTTCTCAAACTCATTCTTTTAATCAAATCAAAATTGTCGCGTCATTTAATCCCCAACAACTGTGGCTGCTCTTAAATGCTTGGAAGGTCTCCGCCCTTTCCTTAGTGTAAAAAAAAGAGGTAGAGAGCAGAATAAGAGGAGAAAAGAAATTTAGTAACTTAAAGGTTTGCAGCAAGAGGATTTAAGGCTGTTGAAGATCAAGGAGCCCTCTTCTAAGGCAGGCAAGACAAAATATCTAGCTAAAGAGATGAAATTCAATAGATGACCTTCATAAGAAATAGAGCGTGCGGGGGAGCGGATTTGCCAGCACAGCGGCGGTCTTTAGAGGCAAAAATCTCAGGGATAGAGGAGATTGAACGCTTATTACAAGCAATTTCTAGGAGAGTACCGGTAATATTGCGCACCATTTTATAAAGGAAGCCTTCGGCTTCAAATTCTAAGCACAAACCTTCTTCGGTAGGCACGACGTCAAGCCTTTGGAGAGTTCTTATGGGGTCATGGGCAGCAACTCCTGAATGGGCTTCATTGGCAAAAGCAGTAAAATCATGAGTGCCTATAAAAAGTTGAGCTGCTTCTTTTAAAGAATGGCTGTCTATTTTCTCGCTCACATGAAGGGAATACAAGCGATTGAAAGGATTTAAAGTAGGCTTAAGATGAAGATAATAATGGTAAATTTTTCCTTTTGCACTATAGCGGGCATGAAAGTTAAGAGGAACTTTTTCGAGGCTATGGATACGAATATCTCTAGGCAATATACCATTTAGGGAATGCAAGAAACGTCTAGGACCAATTGGAAGGGAAGTTTTAAAGTTAGCAACTTGCCCTAAAGCATGGACTCCAGCGTCTGTTCTTCCCGACCCTATTAAGGAGGTAGGATGTCTTAGCACTATCTTAAGGGTTTCCTCAATCTTTTGCTGAATAGCTATACCATTAGGTTGAATCTGCCAACCACTGTACTGAGTGCCATCATAGGCAATAATCATTTTATAATTATATTCTTCCATGGTCTAGATAGGCTCATTGAGCAGATGTTTAGCTAGAATAAGATCTTCGGGGGTGGTAATCTTAAGATTTGTATAGCATCCCTCCACTAATTTGACAGGGTATCCAAGATGCTCGGCTAAAGAGACATCGTCAGTGACCTCTAAATGATGTGTAAGGGCGTGGGCAAAGCCTTGTTCTAAAATATCTTTGCGAACAACTTGAGGAGTCTGAACTTCCCAATATCTAGAGCGATCAGGTGTTTGCTTAACAATATGATTCCCGTCGTGCTCTTTAATTGTAAATTTAATAGGCATGCCAGCTGCAGCGGCTCCGTGCTGGAAGGCTGCTTTTAAGACACGTTGCACTAGGGGAGGGGTAATAATAGGGCGAGCAGAGTCATGAATGCAGACAAAGCCTGCTTGCGAAGTAAGAGCCTTTAAGCCATTGAAAACAGAGTCTTGCCGATGCTTACCAGGACAGGCAAACTTTAAGGGTATTGAAAGCTCGGGGTAAGAAAAAAACTTTTGATAGGCAAGCTCACAAACTACTACCATTTCTATCACTTCGGGTAAGGTTTTAAAAACCTCCAAACTATAAGTAGCGATGATCTTATTATGGAGAGTAAGAAATTGTTTAGGAGTAGCATTTTGCATGCGCAAACCTTGGCCCCCGCATAAAAGAATAACGCTTACTTTTTGAGAAGTCATGATTTTAAGCCTCTAAGGTCAGCAGAAGGAGTTCAGGCATAGAAAACCATCGAAAGGGCATGACGCTACCTATGCCCCGGTTGACGTAAATCCATTTATCTTGCATGCATATTAAGCCTTTTTTTAAGTAAGGATTTTCCATCAAGGTAAATTTTTTCCATAGCCAGGGAAGATTAACTTGGCCTCCATGGGTATGTCCACATAGGATAACATCCCAAGAAAAATTTAGCAAATGAGGTACAATGTCCGGATTATGAGCAATGACAAGTCCAGGGAAACGGGGGTCAACAGTTTGAAAAGCTAATGCAGGGGCATGCCGACCTGTGGAATACTCTTCTAAACCCACTATATTAATAAAAGTATCCTTTATGGGAACCAAGAGGGATTCGTTTTTTAGTAAGCGAAAATGAGTTTTCCCTAAAGTTTTTTCCAACTCCGCATGAGGTCTTACTGCCCTAGCACGATCAGTTGCTCTTCTTGACAAAATTTTAGTGGTCCATAAACGTTTCAAAACTTTATCTATAGACCCGGTAGAAGCGGGGAGAACATCATATTCTCCTTGTTCATTTACAGAGACAAAAGCATTATAATCGTGATTGCCTAAAACGGCAAAACATCCGTAAGGTGCTTTTAACGAGGTAAAAAATTGTTCAAGTCTCACCAAATCACGAGAAAGAGAAAAACAAAGAAAATCTCCTGTAAATACAATGATATCAGGTTGGAAGCTTTCAATTTTTCTTTTAATTTTTTCTAGAAATCTTTGGGGAACTTGAGGATGAAGATGTAAATCTGAGAATTGAGCTATCTTTAATCCGTGTAGATCTTTAGGTAAATAGGAAATCTTAAACCTTTTAAAGGTCCTGCTTACCAATTTATTTTCAATAAAACGCGGCCAGATGCCTATAATCGACAGGCAGCACCAAAGGTCCCAAAAAAAATTAGGTAAATTAATAATAAATTTGTTGAATCTATGACTTTTTTTCATGGAGCTGTTAGAATTTTAAGGGAGATCTTTACAAATGAAAAGAAAAAAATGCTAACCATTAATTTATAAGGCATTAAAGATTAGCATTTTTATAGAAGAGTTTAAGAATTAGCTGCTTCTGGCTCTTTAATATGCTTGGAAAGCTTGCTTGTCATTTTAAACATATCAATGCTCTGACTTCCAAGAACCTTAGCTAATTTAGCATCGGGATTGATGTTTCTTTTATTTTGAGCGTCTTGAAGGTTATGTTTTTTAATATATTCCCACACTTTTTTTGTGATCTCCGTACGCGGCATAGAGCCTTGTCCGACGATTTCTGCCAATTCAGGGCTCACCTGTACGGGCTTCATAAAGGCCGAATTTTTTTTTGTCATCATTTACTCCTTATGCGTTGTTAAAGGATATTGCTTTTTTCCAAATAACTGTTAAATCAAGTTAGCTAGATTGTCTCGATAACATTCCTAGCTAGGGGATTCTTTGTAGCGCTGTTTTCATTTATAAGTCAAAAGAAATCATAAGAAAAAAGCATTAAGATCGATTATTGGATTAGGGATAAAATCAAATTCTTTGCTATAAATGCTTCCATCTTAACCAAGTAAAAGAAAAATATCATGTCGACATCTACTTCTGCTATACATTCTATCAAACATAGCCTTAAAAGGTTAAAATCTCTTACGGCTCAATTGAAAAACGCTAAGAAGATTGACGAGCGGCTTGATATATTGAATCGAAATCCCGAAGTACAAGCTTTTCTACAGCAAAACTCCTACTTAAAAGATTTTCTTTTTTGCTGTAATGCTCAAGCACAAGTCATTATTAAGTCTTTATTAGCTTTAGGCCAAGGTTCTATAATTTTTCAAGGGATGCATCAACATTCGAATCCTCACCTAGCTCTTAATCAATTAATTGAAAGCTTAGCACCCGCTGAAGACTTTTATGCGATGATGGGTGGCTTGGTTGGCTATCATTGCGTTATGTTACAACTTATTGAAGAAAAAGAATTAGGGAAGGAGGAAGATAACTTTTTATCACCCTTAGAACGTTATAGTAAGCCGCCAGGCTATGATATATCCCGTGAAACCCCTTTCGTAAGGAAAGCAATCCGAGAAGCTGTGGAAAAGATGCCTTTGATGGCAGAAATATATCCAGTAGGGGGAGCGGGAGATCGCTTACAATTGCAGGATGAAAAAACCGGTGAAGATTTGCCTTCAGCAGAATTGCTTTTTGAGGGAAGAACGTTATTAGAAGGATTAATTCGCGATTTGCAAGCGCGCGAATATTTGTATTATAAATTAACCGGAAAATATTTAATTGTTCCTGTGGCTATGATGACTTCTGATGAGAAAAATAATCATAGGCATATTCTCGATATTTGTAAGCGGTCGAGTTGGTTTGGGCGGCCGCAAGATACGTTCGACTTCTTTAAGCAGCCTTTAGTGCCTGTCCTGACTAAGCAAGGAGAGTGGGCAGTGGCAGAATCCATGCGAGTTATCTTTAAGCCCGGCGGGCATGGAGTTATTTGGAAACTGGCCGTAGAAGCAGGTGTGATCGATCGTTTGTTAAAGAAAGGTTACACTAAAGCCTTGGTACGGCAGATCAATAACCCTGCCGCTTCGACTGATTATGGGCTGCTTGCTTTTAGTGGGTGTGGAATTCTAAATAACCAAAGTTTAGGATTTGCCTCTTGTCCTCGTCTGTTAAATACAGCCGAAGGTATGAATGTGTTGATAGAGAAAAAGAGCAATCAAGGATATGAGTATTGCATTTCTAATATTGAATATCCAGATTTTGTAAAAAGAAATATTCCAGAAATAGCTGAACAGCAAGGAGGCTTTTACTCTGCACTTCCTGCAAATACTAATATATTATTTATTGATTTAATGGCGATTAAAAATTTAGTGAATAGCTACCCAATTCCTGGCATGTTAATTAACATGAAGCATAAGGTCGCTTGCCTTTCTTTAGAAGGAAGAAGACAACAGGTGGATGCAGGGCGGCTAGAATCGCTTATGCAGAATATTGCTGATGTAATAACTACTCATTTTCCTCAAAGGCAAGAGCATTTGGAAGCTAAAGACCTTGGCACATTTGTTACCTATAACCAAAGAAGGAAAACAATTTCAGTGACAAAAAAAGCATTTGCAGAAGGGCAATCTTTTTTGGAAACTCCCGAGGGTTGCTACTGGGATCAACTAAAAAACCATTATGAATTGTTTACTCATCATTGCAAAATGCAGCTTCCTGAAGTGCCTCATGAGGATCAATACATTCAAGAGGGGCCGGCTTGTATCACTTCCTTTCATCCAGCTTTAGGTCCTCTATATTCGGTAATTGCGCAGAAAATTCAGGGAGGAAGTTTAAGTTTAAATTCCGAGATGGTTTTAGAAATTTCTGAACTTATTCTGCAAAAAGTGAATATAAAAGGCAGCCTATTGATTTATGCAGAAAATGTAGTAGGCCATAAAAATGCTCAAGGGATCATTACGTATAGTGAAAAGGTAGGACGTTGTGTGCTGAAGAATGTATGTGTGGTTAATCGAGGGATTAATAAAAAGCTTTCTTCTTCTTATTGGAAAAAGCAAATGGTTAGAGATGAATCTTTAAAGATTACCTTGAAAGGATGTTCAGAATTTATTGCTGAAAATGTTACTTTAGAAGGCAATCTAGAGATTGAGGTTGCTGATGGAGAGCGTGTAATTGCTCAGAATAGGGAAGGAGAACTAGCGTTTATTAGAGAGCAAATAAGGGTTCCTCGTCCTCTATTTACCTATTTCTTTGATAAAGAAGATAGAATTATTTTAGAAAAACACTTAGACACATGAATGCGTCTAAGTGTTAAACATGCACCTTGACTAGAAGGTATGACGAGAAAAGGTAACAGGATTGCGGCCAAAAGCAAACATCACTGCACCTGCAACAAATAATAATGCACCTGCTGCTACTGTGGCAACAGCACGAGCAACTTGCTGCTTTTTAGATTTAAGAGTCAAGCTTGCTCCTAATCCAGAGAGGCCAGCTGTTCCTAGGATAGCCCCAATGCCGTAACCAGAACGGAGATAAGCAGGAAAGTTTTTGAAAAAATCAACAGTTGCAAACCATATCCTGGCTACAAGTGTTTTAATTGCCCTAGCGCCATGGTTAAATTGACGCCCTAACCATGTTACGCCTGACTTTACAGTATCTCCTAGTGATCTTACACTTAAAGAAGCGGTGCTTTGTACATTAGTAGTTTCGACCATAAAAATCCTCCAGGATTTCTTTTGAATGTTAATAAAAAATATTTCAAACCAACCGAGCTTGCATTTTTTCAGAAAGAAAATATCCTTACTATACGATTTGCCTCATTTTCTTGCAACAAAGAGGCAAGCTAACAAAAGATAGAAAATTTTTAATTTCTTTGCTTTCGATCCAGTTTGAGCTTGTCAAAAGTTCTTTAACTTTATAAGTATCGCATTTTATCATTCTCTATATTAAAAGGAAATTTATTTTAATCAGACTTTATTATATTGCTTAAAGATGGTGTTGTAGTAATATTTTAATTCGTCCCTTTAAATTTATTTTACAAAATTACCTAGGAATAATGGGGTTAAAAGAACGAGCGAGAAAGATTTACGCGCCCTTATCTTTCATAGGGTTAAGAAAAGAATAAAAGTTATGAAGAGCTTTAATTTCAGAAAGGTTATTTTTTTGAATTATTTCGTTAGATAATAAGGGTAAGACAGTATTAAGAATCACGCTATCTTTCCACCTTTTTCTTAATAAAGGTAGCGGTAAGGCTTGCTTTTGACTCTCAAAAGTATAATGATGCCTCCAATATTCGTCCGAGTAAGAGGGCAATCGATCTTTAATCCTATTGAGTAAAAGATCCCAATCTTTTTTTAAATAGGCTTCAGGCCAGCCTTGGTGCCAGCATGCATATATTTCGGTAAACAAGTAGGGCATTAAAGGATCTTGAATTAATTTGACTAAATAAGCTATCCGCTTGATGGGATGATTCCAAGGTTTTATTTGGCAGAGTAAAAGACGAATCGAGTGAGGGATAAGGGGGGAAAATTGCGCATAAAGCTGGAGAAGCTCTCGATAAAAGAGAGAATCTTTCCATTTTAACTTATATTTCTCAGCAAAAAACCCGCTCATTCCTAAAGCTATACTTAGAAGCTCATTCTCAGTTTTATCCTTGTATTTTAAAAGTCTTACAAATAATTCAAAGAAAGCTTCCGCATTTTGTTTTTCTCCTAAGGCCATGGCAATCCCTGTGGGTAGAAGAAGGCGGGCATCTTCCATATGTCCTTTAAGATATTGAGCTTTTTGGGCAAGCCTCCAACTTACAGATGAGGGCAAAAGATTAAATATTTTTTCCTCTGCAAAAGAGCTAGAAGGTGAAAAGCAAGAGGGATTATTTCCCAAAAATTTTCTATGAGGGTATTGTTCAATATCGATAAGTTGAAGGATTCTGGTTTGCGAAATTGTCAGATAAGGAGCTAGGTAGGTTTGATAAACTTTCTCTCCTTTTGCATTCTTTATTTGTGGAGGCACAGCAGAAAGGGAAGGCCATAAACAGACATGCAAAATAACATCTTTGTAACGCTTATCCGAAGCATGTTGTAGGCTTGCCCAAGACTCCTCCTCTAAGTGAATCTCAATGTCCCCTTTTAGCTCCTGATCGCCAATTTTAAGATGAGCTTTTAGGAAAACAGGGCCTGCTTCATTGTTCCATATCCCTGGGGAAATGACTGTAATGGGTAGCTGATCGCTGGTTTTTAAGTTTTTAAAGTACTTTTGCTCCCACCACATGGCATGGAGATGATTTTCAGTCCAATAAAGATAGGGATACTTGGTTTCAGCAACATTATAGCTGTTTATAGCTAGTAAGTTGGAATACCAATCATTTTCTTCTTCGTAAAGGAAAACATGCATGACTGCTACTCACCTTTCAATATCTATTGATTTAAAATATTGCTTTTTTTTCTACAAGGAAAAAAGCTTATAAAGAGCTTAAGATATAACATTATTTAAATGAAAGGAGAGGTTATTCTTTGAATTTTTTTAATAATTAAAGCAAAAATAAATTTTTTTGCTAGAGAAGGATCAGCCACTATCCACTCATAGACGATAAAGTTAAATTTTTCTATAATTTTTTAGACAGGATCAAAAAATTAATAACATATAGACAGGGTGGTAAGCCTTTTTCTTTTATTTAATTTTTTCTGCCTTATCTATTATCTTAAGAAGTTGAAATAGATTAAGCTAAATCAAACGAAAAATGAGTTAGGAAGAGCGTAGGTATCCTATTAAAAAGCAATTATATCTATTTTGACTTTTTAAGGCTCTATGCGATATATTATTTGACAGCTCTTAACTTATAAGGAAACCTATGAATTCTGAAACTCAGCAACGTTTAAAAACTATTGAAGATAAACTTTTGCATATGTTGAGGTATCTTTGACTTAGCTTCCAAAGAAGCACGCATTAAAGAATTGGAAGCTTTTATGGAAAAGCCCTCTTTTTGGGAGAGTCATGATAAAGCTCAACTAGTAATCGAGGAAGCAAACACTTTAAAGGCTTGGATTGTTCCTTATCAAAATTGCAAGCGGCTTTTCTGCGATCTAAAAGAACTTTTGCCAGAAGCTTATGCAAGTGGTGAGGAAGAATTAGTTAATGAATTAGTCAAAGAACTGGATGGAGTAGAGAAAAAATTAAATGATTTAGAAATTCGCAAAATGCTTGCGGGTGAGCTAGATAATAAAAATTGTTACTTAAGTATTAACTCCGGGGCAGGAGGAACAGAAGCTTGTGATTGGGCTTTAATGTTATCCCGCATGTATCAACGTTGGGCAGTTAAACGTGGATGGAAAGTAGAGCTAATTGATAAGGTAGAAGGCGATGTGGCTGGTATAAAAAGCATTACCTTTAAATTTGATGGAGAATTTGCTTATGGGTATGCTAAAGCTGAGAAGGGTGTCCATCGTTTAGTGCGTATCTCTCCTTTTGACGCAAATGCCAAAAGGCATACAAGTTTTGCTTCCGTAGATGTAACCCCAGAAATTACTGATGATATTGTGATCGATATTAAGCCAGAGGAGATCCGAGTGGATACTTATCGTGCCTCTGGAGCTGGCGGACAACATGTTAACAAAACAGATTCAGCTGTACGAATGACACATTTACCGACCGGGATTGTGGTCTCTAGCCAAACTCAACGAAGTCAAGTGCAAAACAGAGAATCCTGTTACAAGATGCTGCGCTCAAAATTATACGAGAAAGAAGTAACAGAAAGAGAGAACGCCCTCAAAGCACTTTCAGGCGAAAAAAAAGAAATTGCTTGGGGTAGTCAAATCCGTAATTATGTTTTCCAACCCTATACTTTAGTTAAAGATACTCGAACTAAACATGAATCAGGGGATATCCAAGCGGTGATGAATGGTGAACTTGATGATTTTGTAAATGCTTATTTGAAGGAGTTGGAATGACAGAGAAAAAAAACTCTCCAGAAGGAGTAGAGTTGCGGTATTCAGATTTAAGTGATGGAAAGTATTTGAAGCAATGGCTTTTAGATCCCAGCGTGGCCCGTTGGTTTCCTATGTTTGATGAAGTTGAAATAGATGATGCAGTGGCACGATGGATAGGGTTTAGCCGGTATAAATGCAGCTTAACAGCTACCAAAGAGGGCGTGCCTTGTGGAATTACCACCTTATATTTACAGCCCTATCGAAAGCTTGCTCATCAGTGTGAATTTGGCATTATTGTGGCGCCTGAAATGCGAGGACAGGGGGTAGGAACTTTGCTAATCAGTAATCTTAGCCATATGGCGAAAGAAACCTTTAAGATTGAAGTATTACATCTCCAAGTCTATGCAGAAAATCCTGCCATTCATCTTTATACTCGGATGGGTTTTCGCGAATTTGGAAGGCAAACTCATTGGATTAAAGAAAAAGACGGCTTCTATGTCGGACGAGTTTTCATGGAACGTTTTTTATAAGGGTTCAAGAACACTTACCTTTTATTAAAAAAAATTATTATGTTATGACACTAGCTATTTTTCAACAAGAAGTCGAAAATTTATCAGGTATTAAATTAAAGCTGAAAATTAATGACAACCGTTCCACTATGTTAAGTGTACGCTGGGAATCTGATTGTACGAGAGTTTCTTTACATCGCATGTTTTTAGAAGCTCCTCAAGATGTTATGAAATCTTTGGCTTGTTATATTCGCCAAGAGCATAAGATGATTTCTCCTGAGATCAAAATCTTTATGGAAAATAACCTTAAAAAGCTTGATTATTCGCATACCTTAGATAGATCCAAACTTTCCTGCCAAGGAAAGGTTTATAATCTCCAACATCTTTACGATGAACTTAATGATCAATATTTTGAGGGGAAAGTAAGATTGTGTATTACCTGGTTTGGTAAACATACTCAACTTAATAAAAGGTGCGTGACTTTTGGCCTTTATCATCATCCTCTTAAGCTAATAAAAATTAATCGGTTGTTGGATAATACGAATATTCCGAAGTATGTAATTAGCTACATTATTTTTCACGAAATTTTGCATCACATTTGTCCTTCTTACATGGATGAAAAAGGTCTACACCGCATTCATAGCAAAGAATTCAAAGCAAAAGAAGAAAGTTACGAGCATTTTGGCATAGCCCACCAATGGATTAAAAAACAACGTATGCATCTTTTTGCGCATCTTGACTAAGATTGCAGATTTAGAAAAAGCTCTATAAATTAAAGGAATTCTATCATGGCTGGCCATAGTAAATGGGCAAATATTAAACATAGAAAAGGAAAAGCAGACGCTAAAAAAGGCAAAATATTTTCTCGTATTGCTAAAGAGATTATTAGTGCTGTAAAGGTGGGAGGAGGCCCGGAGGCAAAAAGCAATCCTCGCTTAAGGTTAGCTTTAGAAAAAGCACGCGCGGCAAATGTTCCTAATGAAATTATAGAACGGAATATTAAAAAAGCTTCTAATGCCGATCAAGCAGATTATACAGAGATGATGTATGAACTGTATGGCCATGGAGGAGTAGGAATTATTGTTGAAGTGATGACTGATAATAAAAATCGTGTAGCCTCTGAAATGCGCATTGCTACTAATAAAAGAGGGGGAACGATCGCTACGCCGGGTGCCGTATCTTTCAATTTTGATCGCAAAGGCATTCTTCAGATTAGTAAAGGGCAGGCCTCAGAAGAAGAGCTGTTTTTAAAAGCCACAGAAGCAGGAGCAGAAGATTTTGATAGGGAAGATGAAATGTATCTCATCACCACCGATCCTACTGCCTTATATAGTGTTAAAGAAGCTTTAAATCAAGCGAATATTGCATGCGAGGAAGTTAGCTTAGAAATGATCCCTAAGTCTTTCATAGAATGTAATGAAGAGTGTGCCAAAGCTAACTTGGCATTAATAGAATGGTTAGAAGCGCTTGATGACGTAGATGCTGTTTATCACAACATGAACTTCTCAGAATAATTAATGTATAGAAAGAATTTCCAGCTTAACTTTTTATCTTTCCCCGCAAAACTTAAAAAGTCTTAAAGCTTTTTTTCTTTGTTTCGATCTTAAAAATTGCCTCGCATGTGGAGGAGTTTATGAAAGCCCTAAATTCCCCTCATCCCCCCAATTTTTTCTTAAGCTTAGTCCACCACAGTAGATAAATTTTATTTTCCTATTTAAGGCGATTTTCAAGGAATGCTTAAGCTTTTGGATGTTTTTTTTCTCTAACACTTAAACTTCTTTAGCTAGATTCAAACGCAAAGGCAGAGTGCTTGGCATCGATTATTAATTTTCTTAATAATACGCTTTTGAGCTACTCCTTATGTACTCCTATACTTCATAAAATCCCTTTCGTTAAGCAGAGAGACATCTTTTAGAGGGTTGGGTATGTAGACTAAGTTTTTTAAAAGCGTATAACAGGTCCATAAAGGCTAAACAGTAAATTTGAAAGCAGGCCTCTTTAGCTCTTTTCTTTTATTTCACCCTATTTAATCTAGCTTTTAAGAGAACTGTTTATAAATCTTTAAATAAAAACTTTCTGAGAATATTTAATAGTTTGTTAACCGCTAGCCATTTAGCCTATCTATTTAGTAAATACCAAAGAATTAATCATTAAAGCGTAATTTGCTTTTTGCTTGTGTAAAATATATTTTTGAATATATAGATGAATTTATTGGGCTTGTAATATAGGAGGCATCTATGACGAGTGTATTAAACTCTAAAATAGTAAATATGTTAGAAAACCCGCGGTTTGCAGAAAACCAAAAAGGCAATTTAAATGGGCGCAAAATGCTCCCTTTGCCTTACTATCTACTTAAGAGTGGAGCTGTTATCGGGGGAGTGGCTACAGTAGCTTGTGGCGTAGCTGCCATTGGTTTTTCAACCTTGCCTATGCTGGTAGCTGCATTGGCTTGTGGATTAGTATGTTTGAGCAGCGCGGTAGGCTCTTTTTATATTGAGCGTCTTAGCCACCCTAACAACTCTCATTCTCTTAATTCTCAGCTTCCGGAAAGGATTCATAACCCTAATAAAATTGATGAATACCTTAAAAATGCTAATGAAAATCTTCTTAAGGCGGAGAGCAGTGTAGAAAAGCATACGAGTGAAATAAATGTTCTACATGCGCAACTGCGGCTAAAAGAAGCAGAAATAGAAGATAGAAACAAAATGATTAAGAGTTATCTAAAGATTTTAGAAGAGGGCCGAAAAAATGTTGAAAAAGATTTACAAACTATTGTTCTCTTTTTAAAAGATAGAGGTGAAAATGAGGCGCAAGTACAACAAGTGCTTTCTCTCCTTAACCATATGCGTTCTCTCGCTAGGCGGCAAGAAAAAGAAGAGGAATCCGCAGATTGTGATCGCCTCTTAAAAGACTATCTTAATTTGAATGAGCGCTTGCTCTCTACTCTATCTATTCTTCCTCACTGTTTTGATAAGTATAGAGTCCAGATGAAAACGGAAAGCAATTTAGAAGGTGGGTCTGTTAAAGGCGTAATTAATGTAAAGGATAGCCGAGAACTAGAGATTCAAAATTTGAAAAGCGAAGTTAAAAGGCTGAAAGAAGAGCTAGAAAAACAGTACGCCCATTACCAACTTATTGATCAGATAATCGATCAGAAACAAGAGTTGGAAAAGACCAACCTATCTAAAAGCCAGGAATCTTCAAATCTGTCGCGCAGCTTTATAGTCGTCGAGCCTCATTTGTAGATCATCGAGTGGCCATGAAATTCAGAAGAGTTTTGGAGAATAATGCCAAAGCTCTTTTAATTTTTGCTCTCTAAAATTTAAAAAATCTAGTAAGGTTTATCTCTTACCTTCTATAGAAGGCTGGGAAATGCAATGCTTGAAACAGAGAGGTCTACCTGGCTAAACCTAGGTTTGTCTGATTGAGTAGAGGAAAGGTTATTAGGAGACTTCTAGCAGTGTGGAGGCTAAGTAAATTCCATTCTTTATGCTAAGTAGACTTTTCCTTGTAGGATAACATAAAACCGGCTAGATTAATTGCTTTCATTAATAAAATGGAAGTATCAAATGTCTCAAGCTAAAGTCCAAAGCGCTATTACTCCTACGCGCGAACAAGATTATGCCGAATGGTTTCAGCAGGTAGTTAAAGCAGCTGATATGGCCGAGAACTCTCCTGTCAGAGGGTGCATGGTGATCAAGCCTTGGGGCTATGCAATTTGGGAGAATATCCAACGCCAACTTGACGAACGCATTAAAAAAAGCGGGCATGAAAATGCTTATTTTCCTCTCTTTATCCCCTTAAGCTATTTGGAAAAAGAAGCTGAGCATGTAGAAGGATTTGCTAAAGAATGTGCCGTTATTACCCATCATCGTTTAGAAGAAAAAAATGGCCGTTTAGTTCCTACGGGAGAATTAGAAGAACCGCTTATTGTTCGTCCTACTTCCGAGACAATTATCGGAGAGTCTTTTTCACGTTGGGTAGAATCTTATAGGGATCTACCTTTGCTAATTAACCAATGGGCGAACGTGGTACGTTGGGAAATGCGCCCTCGCATATTTTTGCGCACTACCGAATTTTTATGGCAAGAAGGACATACTGTACATTCTACTGCCCAAGAGGCCTTAGATGAAACCCTGCGAATGCTAGAAATGTATAGAGAATTTGTAGAAGATGTTCTAGCTCTTCCGGTTATCATAGGGGAAAAATCTCCTGGTGAGCGGTTTCCTGGAGCGGTAAGCACCTACACGCTTGAAATGATGATGCAGGATCGTAAAGCATTACAAGGGGGAACTTCGCATTATTTAGGACAAAATTTTGCTAAAGCTTCTAATATACGCTTTAGCAACAAAGCAGGGCAGGTAGAGTATGGGTTTACAACTTCATGGGGAATTACTACTCGTCTGATTGGTGGTATGATTATGTGCCATGGCGATGATGATGGCTTAAGAATGCCTCCGCGGGTAGCAGCAAAGCAAATTGTAATCATTCCTGTCGTCCCGAAGCCCGAGATGGAAGATGAAGTTTGGGCCTATGCGGAAAAGATCGCGCACAGCTTGCAAGAAGTTCAATATGCGGGCAGACCTCTCAGCGTGTGGATTGATAAACGCGACAAACGGGGCGGAGAAAAAAGTTGGGAGTGGATTAAAAAAGGAGTGCCTTTGCGCATTGAAGTAGGACCACGCGATATAGAAAAACAATCGGCAATTGTTTATAGAAGAGATAAACCTCATAAAGAAAAACTTTCCATGCAAATAGATCAGATTCCTACTGAAAGTTTAAGGTTATTAGACGAGATTCAATCGACCCTTTATCAGCAAGCTAAAGAATTCCGCGATGGAAATATTCGCCGCGATCTCCATACTTTTCAGGAGATGAAAAGCTTTTTTACTCCCTCCAACATGGATAAACCCGAAATTCATGGTGGATTTGTTCTTGCTAAATGGTGTGGAGAAGAGGGAACAGAAAAAATGCTTGATGAATTGAAAGTTTCTATCCGCTGCCTGCCCATGCATCAAAGCGGGACGCAAGGTAAATGCATTTTGACGGGTAAACCTGCTACCTTAGATGCTATATTTGCCAAATCTTATTAATCCTAGCTTTATTACCTAGGATTCTAAGGTTTAATTTCTTACTTTTAAAGTTTTTCTTAAAGGGCTTTAAGCTATTAAATTTTTTATAAAAAGAAATTTACCGAATGTAATAAAAGCTTCTATAGCCCTTTGAGTAGGCTGAAAAATGGGGAGATGGGGGGAATAGAAGGAGTCCTAAAGCTTTTAACTTACAGCAATAGAAAATGAGAGCTTGCTATCGGACATATAGCCAATGGCGAGCTACATTTAAAGAGGAAAAGATTTGCTTAGATTGTAGCGGATTGCGGATATTGTTAAGCTCTGTTTCTAATTTGTCGTCCATCTGTTTTTTTTGTTGTTGAAGCTCCTGCCAATTGCTATCCGTGAAATTTTCTTTTTGAGAAATAAAGGTGGTCAATTGCTCTGGAGAAATTTCTAGTTCTTCTAAAAAGGCATGCGTATCTTCATCTAGCTTTTCTAAACGAATAGCCAGCTCTCGCATTTTCCTTTCATTTATATTTAGTTTTTCTTCTAAAATGTCGGGAGAAAACATAAATAACCTCTTTAAATGAGCGATAACTAACAGCCTATCATCAAATTAAATAAAATTCAATTATTAATTAGTATTTACTGCTTTTTTAAGGATGGACCGTGCTAAATCTAATTTACTTTTTTCCTGTTTGTGGCGCTGTAATAGGAATAGTGAGCGTGCTTATGACTTGCTTTTTGCTAAGAAGAAGGCTAAAGAGGAGCCAGCATGACTGGGTTACTCAATTGGATAAAACTTTCAATCAAATGGATTTATTGCCTAATGCGCAGGAGCTTTTGGAAGATAATTTACAGGAGATTATAGAAGATTTAAAAAATCAGATTCCTATGGGTGCTATGCTTTTTACTAAGGCAGTATCAGGAAAAATTCAAGCTTTAGTCAAAGAGAATATTTTAAAAAGAATGCCTGCTTTAAAAGAAAAAGCCTTAGTATGTCTGTCTTCTAAAATAAAAATGGAAAAATTGCTTTTACCTTTAATCCGCTCAGAGCTTTATACTCTATTATTTTATGGAGCGCTAATGGGATTTTTAGTAGGGCTACTCACCCTTATGTTGATTTTTTAAAAAAGACAATCCAATAGAAGCACTAAGAATAATGAAAATTACACTTAAGGTCACCCCAATAGGAAAATGTAAAAAACCTGAAAGCAGCATTTTTAATCCAATAAATATCAAAATAATAGCTAAGCCATAATGAAGATAATGAAAAAGGCGTAGCATGTTGGCTAGCGCAAAATAAAGGGAGCGCAGTCCTAAAACAGCAAAAATGTTAGAAGAGTAAATAATCATTGCATCCTGAGTAATACCCATAATGGCCGGGATGGAATCTATAGCGAAGACAACATCCGTTGTCTCGATAGCTAAAAGTACAAGAAAAAGAGGGGTAGCGAAAAGTTTTTTTTCTTTTCTTACAAAGAAATTATCGCCTTCATAGCCTTCTGTCAAAGGAAAATAGCGCTTAAAAATTTTAATAATTAGATTGTTTTCAGGGGAGTTGCCAGCAGTAGAAGTTTTCCCTAGCTTAACACCTGTAAAAATAAGGAATGCGCCAAATAAATAGATTACCCATGAAAAAGTCTGGATTAGAGCTATCCCGCAAAGGATAAAGAAGGCCCTCATAACGATAGCTCCCCAAATGCCCCATAAAAGAGCTTTATGAGTGTAGCGCTCGGGAACTTTAAAGTAAGAAAAGATGATAAGAAAAACAAATAGATTGTCTATACTCAAAGAATATTCAATAAGATAGCCTGTTAAAAAGCTTAAGGCATCTTCAAGCCCTCTTGTCCAGTAGATCCCTAAATTGAATGCTAAGGCAAGGCCAATCCAAAAACTTGTAGCGACGAGGGCTGTCTTTATGGAGGGGTTTTTTTCTTTAGCGTGAAAGAATTTAAAATCCAGCCAAATAAATATTATAATGGCAAGATTGAAAAGAAGCCAAAAACTGATCGTGTTTTCAAACATAGCGTTTATACTCTGAGCTTTCATAATCATCTATATTCTCGAATGAGCGGAACTTTTACTCAACCGACTCTCATTTTCCTGCGCTGTTATTTTTTCCCAGTTATTTGATTTTTAGCTTTAAGAATAAAAACAGCGGAAATTTGCTTTATCTTTTGATTTTTTAAGAAAATTTAGCTTTAGCAGAAAACCCCATCTTTTTTCAAGCTATCCCAAGAATTTTCTTTTTAAACTCTTTTAAAGAAGAAATAAAGTTTTTTATGCTCTTTGCTTGTTTTTTTATAGAGACCCTCTTCTGTTCGATAGAGCTTAACCCATTTTCTCTAGGAGAAAGCTTTCCTTTGTTCTATTTAAAAGAACAAACCGCTTTCTAAGATAGCTTGCTGCTAGGCCTATTCTATATTGAAACAGAATCTCTCATTCTATATCCTAGAAGGCAATTATTAGTTAAAGTAAAGGTTGGAGTATGCAATTAAAAAAGATAAAACTTTTCGGATTTAAGTCATTTGCAGAAAGCACTACTCTTGAATTTAACGAAGGGATTACAGCTATTGTAGGCCCCAATGGTTGTGGAAAATCTAACATTGCCGACGCTTTTCGATGGGTATTGGGTGAGCAATCTGCTAAGTCTATGCGTGGCCATAAGATGAATGATGTTATTTTTGCTGGTACCTCTACACGTAAAGCTCTTAATTTTGCCGAAGTGGCTATAGTATTGGATAACACTGATAAAACTTTACCCATTGAATATACCGAAGTAGCTGTTATGCGACGCCTTCATCGCAGCGGGGAATCTGAGTACTTTATCAATGGCCATCAAGTACGCCTTAAAGACATACATAGCCTTTTGCTTGATTCAGGTATGGGTAAAGATGCTTATTCTATCTTTGAGCAAGGGAAAATTGATCAGGTTATTAACTATACTCCTTTAGAAAGGCGCTACATTTTTGAAGAAGCTTCAGGAATTCTTCGTTTTTTGCAACGTAAACGCGAAGCTTTGCGCAAGTTGGAGCAATCGGATCAGAACCTGATGCGAGTTAAGGATATTCATTTAGAAGTTGAAAAGCAAATCATTGTTTTAGAGCAGCAAGCTGAAAAAGCGCGCCTTTTTAAAGAGCATAAGCAACAATTAGAAATCTTGGAAAAAGGCATTTTTGTTATTAAATATGAAAACTTACAACATAGATGCCAAGAGATATTTAAAAAAGAAGAAAAGCAGAGGTTATTGCATGCAGAAATGCTAATGACGATAGAAGAGATGAAAAAAGAATTACAAGCAGCCAAAGCTATTCAAGAAGAGAGCGAATTGGATCTACGTAAGCAGCAAGAAAAGCTTTATCAAACTCAGAGTGAAAAAGAGATCAAGAGACGTGAAAAGCTTTCCTATCAAGAGCGTTTAAAAGAAACGGTTGCAAAAGAGAAGCGCTGGCAGCACGAACTGGAAAATATGTTAGAAAAACGGCAGATGCGGCTAGCTGAAAAAGTTAACATACAGAAGCAGCAGCAAGAGAGGGAAGAGTGCTTGCAACAGATGTTAACAGCTTCGCAAGAGCAACGCGATAAAGTTAAAAGTATGGAAAATGAGTTATCTGCCGTGCGCGAGCAATATCAGCAGGCTCAGCATAAGCTGATAAAATTTGTACAAGCCGAAAGTGAGATAGAAAGTAATCTTAAGCAAAACAATGTACGATTAGAGAATCATCAAGAACGCCGAGAATATTTACTAAACCGTCAAGAACGCTTAAACGAGCTAATTAAAGAGTTGCAATTTCAAGTTATCGAGAAGAAGAAAATTGTGGAAGAAGTGGTTGAAATTGTAGATAGCCAAAGAGAAATTTTGAATGAGCAAGAGCAGCAGATCCAGTTATTGAGTGCTGAAATCAATGGCCTCCAATCTAATTATATAAACTTTCAAAGTGAGCTAGCTGAAGATAAAGCACGCCAGAATGTTCTTTTAAGATTGCGCGAGGATAAAGAAGGCTTTACGGCTAGCAGTAAACGCCTTTTGCAAGAATCATCCAATGTTAAAAGCCCTTTATACAATAAGATTTATGGCTTATATGAATATCTAACTCCCCAAGAGGGAGCTGAAAAGGCTTTAGCCCAGATCATGAAGCCTTATGCGCAGACTTTAGTGGTCCATACACCTCAGCATCTTAAAGAGGTAATGGAATATGCAGCCGCAAATAAGCTAAAAGACTTTTCTTTAATCTGCCTTGATCGCCTGACCGCATCGCCCCTCGAGCTATCCCCTCCCTCTTCTAAAGCTAAAGAGTTAGCCCATCTTGTTGCGTCTCCGGTAGGCTTAAAGCAACTTTTGAAGGACTGTTTTATAGTTGAAACATTCGAGCAGGCTGAAGAGCTTTCTGAAAATTTCCCTGGAGCTAGCATTTGGATAATAGACGGTTCTTATATCGATAGGCATCGTGTCTTTTTCTCGCTTTCTCAAGGGGAAAATAATGTTTTTCTACGTGAAGCTGAACTTAAAGTTTTACATAAAAGCGTAGAGGAAAAAGAGCTGCAAATAGATAATCTTCAGGCGAGATTGAAAAAATTAAAAGAAAGGCAAACCCAACTTCAATTAGAAAGAAATGAGCTGGATAAAGGTATTCGCCGAGAGGAAATGAAGCTGGTAGAAGTAAACTTTGCTTTACAACGAACGCAAGCAGATCTAGAAAAAGCGTTAAATGAAGTTAAGCAGCTTGAGGCTGAAAATAAAGCTCTTGAGCTAGTTAGCGAGCAAATCTTAAGCCTTCTTAGCGAACTTCAGTTAAAATATCATGATGCCAAAGCAACCTTAGAAATTGAGCAAAAATTAGCGACCTCCCTTCAGGATGAAGTGGAGAAAAGATTACATCTTCTAAAAAGCGCCCGTCATGAGATGCAAGAAAAAGAAGCTATTCTCCAGGAGATAGCCGAAGAAAATCGCAAGCTTGTACATGCCTTAAATGTATTAGAGGTCAAGGATGTGGAGAGCCAGCAACATGAAGAGCATTTGTTAGAAGAGATTGAAAATGGACAGCAAGTAAAAATTCAGCTCAAGCAAAGTGTACAAGAATTTGATTCCATGTTAGAGAAAACGGAAGGAAATTTGAAAGAATTAGTAAACTTGCTTGCAGAAAAAGAGCAAATAGCTGCAGAAAAAAAATTAACTCTTGCTGGAATGGATGAGCAATTATCTCGGCATTACCATGAGCTAAAACAGCTAGAAAATGAGCTCCATCAAACGGCCATCCAGTTAGCTCATATAGAATCTTCCCGCCAATCACTAGAGAATGAGCTGCAGCAGCGTTATCAAATAACCATTCATGAAGTTAAAGCTTTAAATCTTCCTTTAGAAAAAAGTATGGAGCAAGGAGAGAAGAAAATTCGTGCTTTACGCCAAACGATTGAGTCTGCAGGTGATATCAATATGACATCTATTCATGAATTTGATCAACATAAAGCTCGTTATGAATTTTTGAATCAACAGATTGATGATTTGAACGGATCTAAACAAGAGCTTATACAAATCATTGCTCACTTGGAAGGAGAAAGTAGAAAGATTTTTAAGGAAACTTTTGAGTTGATTTGCCATAACTTTAAGAAAAACTTTAAAATTTTATTTAATGGAGGAGAAGCTGATCTTCAATTTACAGAAACAGACGATATTCTCGAAGCGGGTATAGAAATTATTGCGCAGCCCCCCGGCAAGCAGATGCGTTCGATTAACTTGTTGTCTGGAGGTGAGAAATGCCTCACAGCCCTAGCTTTATTATTTGCTATCTTTGAAGTTAAGCCTGCGCCTTTTTGCATTTTAGATGAAATTGATGCTCCCTTAGATGATACAAATGTGGAAAGATTCGTCAATGTCGTAAAACACTTCTTAGAAAAATGCCAATTTATCATCATTACCCATAATAAAATTACAATGTCGATTGCCGATGTGCTCTTTGGTGTCTCGATGCAAGAACGCGGAATATCTAAACTTCTCTCCCTCGAATTTTCCAACCACTCTGTCTCTGCCTCAACTTTATAGAAAAGATGGTGAGAAAAAGAATAATAATTCAAATTTCTTAAAAGAGAGAGGTTTTTTAAATAAAAATGTTAATTTTATTAAAAAATTTAATAAAAGAAAATTTGTTTTTCTCTTTTTATAATAATACGCTTTTGAACTACTCCTTATCTATCCCCCTACTATATAAAATCCCTTTCGCTAAGCAGAAAGACATCTCGCGGATGGTTGAATATGTAGATTAAGTTTTTTAAAGCGTATAAGTATTTATCCCTTTAGTAATTCCCTTGGCTTGTCTCAAGCGAACAAAAAGCTTACACGAAGCTATCTCTTAGTAAGAAAGAAAAAATTCCCCTCTAGTTGCTCTTAAGTAGATATCTATAAATAGTAAGCGGTCACGGGATATAAAAGGGAGAGGCAAAATCTTTTTATTTTATAAAGGCTTTGTATGCTAATAGCCAATAAACTTTTAGCTTAGGGATGTCTTTGCTTTCGATCTGGTTCAAATGGCTAAACTCCCGGCATTGTTTACAATAAATTTTTTCCTCTCCTGGTTATTAAAGAGGATTTTTTAGGAAGAGATTTCGCACTTAAGCGATGACTTTAGCTTTTTGTAAGTTTATTCGCTTGTAGCTAGAGCAATAATTATTGGATCATTTTGAAGCTCTTGGCTAGCATACTGAACGGCTGAAGCATCTTGTTGAACAGCGGTAAGTACCACCTCTCTATCGTTTTGAAGTTCTTGGCTAGCATACTTAAGCGCCAGACCATTTTGCTGTACAGCGGTAAGCACAACCTCTCTATCGTTTTGAAGTTCTTGGCTAGCATACTTAAATGCCAGCCCATTTTGTTGTACAGCGGCAAGAACAAGTTCTTTATTATTGCAAAGCTTGGGGGCAGCATACTTAAGGATCAAACCATCTTTCCGAACCTTTGCATAAAACACTCGATAATATACTTCCTCAAACATGTTGTTAGAGTTCATCGGTGCCTCGTTAGTATACTCAAGATCCGAACCGTTTTGCTCCTCAGTGGTAGGATCTATTTTTATATCGTTATCAAGCGGTAGATTGGCAGGGGCAGATGTGCCATCATCATGCTTGATTGGTTCTATCCCAGCGTTTTTATTGTAATTTTTTCTATGAGCAAAATCATAAATCCCAACTATTATATTTCCTAATACAGGGAGCAACAAGATTATACAGCGACTAAAGCTTTTTAGGCTAAGATGGCTATAGTAAGAGCTTTTAGGCATACTCTCTTTTTGCTTGATAGGTAAAATAACAGCTTTTTGAAAGATATAGACTAAATTAGTTACAGTGCTAACAAAAGGCAAGTAGTCGCTCTTATTAACGATGAATCGGCAGGTATTAGATAAAAAATTTGTTCGCATGGTAATCCTTTATTTATCAAATCTTATAAATTACAATTTAAAAATAATCCTATTTAAAATCAATAAAGTAGTTTAAGATATAAGCAGTTTAACTTACATGAAAATTATATAAAATTGTTTTTCTGAGCCTATCCCGATAATCGACCTATCCAGAACATTATAGGACTAAAATTTAACAATCCTTTCCAAGATTTTTCTAAACTTCCGTTGTTGCCAAGATATTGCTCTTTCAACTTGCCATCTCCATTTCTTAAGCTGGCAGACAACTACCTCAGCTTTCTTGATAGCCCCCATTCTGCGCCTAGGTATAAATGGGTATATCTTTCTTATTAGCAACTTATACGCTTTTGAGCAACTCTTTATGTAGTCATACACTTAATAAAAAGCTTATCTTTACGGAGAGAAGCAGCTTGGAAAAAGGTTAGTTTTTTTTGGCTATGCAGACGTAGTTTCTTTAAAAGGTATTATCTCTAAGTTCCTCAGAGTCGTAGCCTTTATCAGCTCTTAAAATAGGTATGATTGGATGGAATTCATAGAGTCTTTGCAGCTTACCTTGATGCGGATCAATCAGCTTTTCCACCTGTTTCCTTTCATCTCCTTTAGCACTGGTTACTTCAAAGCTTAATGGACTGCCATTGCCGTCTACCAGAAGATGGGTAGTCATGCCTTTACCCTTGTAACCATAGCCTATTAGCTCATCGCCTCCCTTTCTCCCTAAAAAAAACCATCAATGGCTAGTTTTTCCCAATTAATCATTCCCGTCACATCTGCGCATTCCTTTAAGGCCGATAGCAAGCTATCTAAAGTTCCATCTTCTTGCCATTTACCTAGTCACCGATGAGTAGCAGATCTTGATCCCCAATTCGGTCTTTTAGGAAGATCACACCAACGCGAACCGGTAATCAAAATTCAAAATAAACTATTACAAATCTTTCTCCAGGGAGTATGCGGCTTTCCCCTTAAATTTTTTGGAGGATTCGGCGGCAAAAGCGATTGTAAGATTTTCTATTGAGTATCTGTAAGTCCTTCAAATCTTCCTGGCATACGTCTTCTCCTTTCTAAAAAAGAAAAGCTTGCATCATAAATTTATATTTTTCAATATTATCGGGATAGTTTCAGAGACTTAAATTTTTCAAATCTCATCAATAAATAAACGCTATTGTCTTAAAGCGTGATTAGCAAACTATTAAGCTAATAGTTTTCCCATAGCACACTGGAAAGCTTTTATAGCCAACGTCCAAACTTTTTTATAAACCAAACTTTTACTAGCTGGGTTAAAAGGCAATATCCTAATAAAATGATTAATAGCCAAGGAAAATAGCTCCAGGGCAAAGGTGCCAATCCAATACTTGCTCCTATAAATGAATAAGGAAGGTAAATTCCTATAGCTATAGTTACCCATGTTGTTAATGTAAGCGGCCATGAGGCCATGCTTTGAATAAAAGGAATCTTGGGAGTTCGAATCATGTGCACGATTAATGTCTGGGAAAGTAATCCTTCTATAAACCAGCCCGTTTGGAATATAGATTGTTTCTCAGGCGTATTGGCAGCAAAAATGAACCACATAACGGCAAAAGTTATATAGTCAAAAATTGAACTTATAGGCCCTACCACCATCATGAATTTAGCTATACCTCTAGGTTCCCACCGATGAGGATAGGCTAAAAACTCTTGATCCACATGGTCCCACGGTATGGTAGCTTGTGAAATCTCATACAAAAGATTTTGAATTAATAATTGAATAGGTAACATGGGTAGAAAAGGAAACAAAGCACTAGCTCCTAGAATGCTAAACACATTTCCAAAATTTGCGCTTAGGGCCATCTTTAGGTATTTGAGAATGTTACCAAAGGTTTTACGTCCTTCAACCACCCCAGCGTTTAAAAAAAGCAAACTTTTCTCTAGCATGATGATATCAGCTGATTCTTTAGCAATATCAACAGCTGTATCAACAGAAATCCCTACATCAGCTTCGCAAAGGGCAGGAGCATCATTAATTCCATCTCCTAAATATCCTACCGTATGGCCATTAGATTTTAATGAGGCAATTACTCTAGATTTTTGAAGAGGCGTTAATTTAGTAAAGAGCGTGGTGTGGTCCACTGCATTTGAAAGTTCTTTATCGCTCATTTTTTCAAGTTCATGGCCCGTAAGTGCATTTTCAATTTTAAGATGGACCCATTGACAAATTCGATGGGTGACCCACTCATTATCTCCAGTTAAAATTTTAACCTGAACATTTTGGCGGCGTAATTGAGTGATGGCTTCTGCTGCTGTTGATTTAGGAGGATCAAGAAAAGTTAATAAACCGAGGAGCACCATCTCCTTTTCATCCTTTTCCGTATATTCCTTGCTTTCAGTAGGCTCTATACATTTGTAAGCCACAGCTAAAATACGCATGCCCTCTTGATAAAGTTCCTTTGCTAAGCTATTTATTTTATCTTTGAGAGAAAGAGACAAAGTAAGAGTAGAGCCTCTTATTTTGACCCCACTACATAGACTTAAGACTTCTTCAAAAGCCCCTTTGCAGATTAAAAGATGTTTCTGGGCATTATTCCCCACGATAACAGACATTCTTTTACGCACGAAATCAAAAGGAATTTCATCTATTTTCCTATAAGTATTTTGTAAATTTAAAGTTTTTTCTATTTCGCTATGTTCTAAAATAGCTTTATCCAGAAGATTCCTTAGACCGGTTTGATAAAAACTGTTTAAATAACCAAAGAGCAACACTTCTTGATTATCATTTCCCTCGATATCTAAATGCCTTTCTAGAATGACTTTATCTTGAGTAAGTGTGCCAGTTTTATCTGTACAAAGGATATTCATAGCTCCAAAATTTTGGATGGCATTTAACTGCTTGACGATTACCTGCTGATGAGACATGCTTACAGCGCCTTTAGCAAGATTAACAGTGACAATCATAGGAAGCATTTCAGGTGTTAGACCTACGGCTACTGATAACGCAAAAAGTAAGGACTCCAGCCAATCTCCTTTAATAAATCCATTCAACAAAAAAACTATGGGGACTGCTATGCACATTAGCTGGATGAGCAGCCAACTGACCTTACTAATTTCTCTATCAAAAGCGGTTAGGGGACGATAGTGGGTGATGCTTTTTGCCATTCCACCAAGATAGGTATGATCTCCCGTTGTTAGGACAACTGCTAGGGCAGTTCCATTGAAAACATGAGTGCCCATGAAGCAAACATGGGGCATTTCCCATAAATTTACTGGATTCCTAGCAGGATGAGAAATAGCTTCTTTTTCGGCGGGTAAAGATTCTCCTGATAGAGCTGATTGACTCACATATAATTCTTTGGCAGAGAGTAACCTCACATCTGCGGGTACCATATCTCCCGCTGATAGATGGATAATATCTCCGGGTACTAAAAGCTTAATATCTATCTCTTGCTGTTGCGGTTCATCATTAGAGCCTTGGCGCCGCAGCACTGTCGCTTGGGTACTTACCATGGCCTTAAGCCTCTCTGCTGTCTTTTTCGATTGCCACTCTTGGAAAAATCTTATCATCACGCTGATAGCTACCATCACAGAAATAATAATGGCGGCGTCTATATTATTTAAAAATAAAGAAATACCTGCCAGCAATACTAACAAAGCGATAAAAGGATTAATAAAATTTTTTAGCAGTAAAAAGTAGCTATTAGCTTGCTTATCGCCTTTAATTTCATTTAGGCCATATTTCTCAAGCCTAGCTTCCGCGTCAGGTGTGGTTAATCCCTTAAGAGTTGTATTTAATTTTAGCAAGGCTTCTGTAGAAGATATGTTTAAAAAGGGGGTTAAAAGAGAAAAAGTTTGCCTACTCTCTTCAGGGAGGATAGGGGAACGTAAAAAGAATTTGGAAGCTAGAGGAAAAGAAACTTTACTGCTAAAAAATTTTCTCATCTAGGGTCCCTATTATTAAAGAAAGCTGAAGTTTTTAAGTAAAATAGAGGAACTTGCAGGTACTTAAGCGGGCCAGACTGCTTATCTAAAAAATTCAAAAAGCGTGTCTAATTTTTAGTTAAACTCTCTTGCTAGCCTTATTGCAAAAATGTTTTTTAATCTTAGGAAACAATATTAAGACTTAGAAACCATCTTCCATTCTAACCATTGGTAGCTTATTAGGTAAACTTTAAGCCTTTTTAGCTTCTAGGTGAATGGCGGCGAATAAGAGCTAGGATAACTTCGGTTTTAGGTTCAATTTCTTTTAAATTTATTTGAGCAATTTTTTGAGGAGTTAAAGAGAAAGCTGATTGCATATCCAATAGATCTCTTTTTAAACAGTCTATAATTTGTGCTGGCATAAAGAACTCTAAAGTTTTTATAGGCTTAGATGTGTAATCGGCTCCTAAAATTCCTTTTAACATTTCTGGAGTTATGCTCTCTTTTTTAAAATCAATCGCTTGGATTTGCTCACGGCTAAGATAATTAAGTAAGGAAAGTGGGATAATCGGCAATAAATATAAAAGGCTACTTTTCGCAAGGTTTTGCAGACTCTTATCTTTTACAATAAGGGTATGCATAAAAACATTGATAGCAGCCTTACTAGCAGGAGAAAGCGTAAGAAGCTCAATCTTGGTGAAATCTATCTGCTTAATTTTTTCTGCAGAAAGTAGACGTGCAGCTTTAGGGCTGAGCAAATCTCTTCGTAGGCAGTCGATGATTTGCTGGGGTTCAAAAAACTCTAGGGTGTTTTTTCTTTTATTTGGTAGAAGTTCTCCTAAGATTCCATCCACCATAGCTTGTGTGATGTTTTTTTCTTTAAAATCAATCCGCTGGACCTGTTGCTGAGTCAAATAATTAAGATAAATGGGGTTTAAAAAAGGCAATAAGTATAAAAAGCTGGATTCTTGGAGGCTTTTTAAACTAGAGTCTTGCCTAGTGAGACTACCTACAATTGTATTAAGGCATTCAAAAATAAGGGGATCCTGCTTAGGTTGATATAAATCCAATTGCGTAAAATCTAAGAGTTCTACTTGCTTTCCTAAGATAGAGGGTAAAGCTGCAGAATTGAATAAATTTCTTTGTAAACAGTTGATAATTTGCTGAGGTGTAAAAAAATGAAGTTGGCTGGGTAAATTTATTCGCTGCCATCCCTTCCATCCTATTATCCCGCTGACCATCTCCTGTGTAATTTTCTCATTTTTAAAGTCTATCGCTTGAATTTGCTCGGGTGTTAAATAATAAAGATAAACAGGGTTGAGGAAAGGCAATAAGTATAAAAGGCTAGCCTGCTGAAGGCTTTGTAAGTTCTTATCTTTCTTGATAATTGTATCGATGATCGTATTGAGGATCATTTGATTATGCTCTTGCTCATCGAGATTCACTTGCGTAAAGTCTATATTTCTCACTTGCGCAGAAGAGATTAGCCTACTAATTTTTCCATCAAATAAGCCCTTATTTAAGCCAACCAATATAGCGTTAGCAGATAAAGTTTTAATTCTTCTTTCATTTTTGTAAATAAGTCTAAACTGCTTAGCACTTAAAAGATCGATATGAAGGCCTAACTTTTGCTCTTCAGTTAAGCATTCAATTAAATTGCTTGATAAATGCTTTACCAAAAGCTCAAGAGAACTTATATTTACTTGGCGTAAATCTCTCAAAGTCAATTTTTTTAAAGTCTCAACGGAATTAATAGCTAGGCCAAGCTTTTGCTTTTTTAACATCGTGGCTTGCTGACCTAAAAACTTTGCCTGCCTGGTAGATAATTTGTTGATAGCGTCCATACTCATGCTAGACACTTCTTCTTCATCTAGCAGAAAAATTTTAAGAGCTGACTCCTCCCATGCAGCTTCGAGGTCTTTAATTTTCAGCTCCTTGAGCAAAGGATTTTTTGCTAATCGTTGAAAACGAGGTAGCAACTGAAAAGATTGATTAAGCTGATTAAACCTATCCTCAATACGCTTCTGAAAACTAAGCAAGCTCTCTTTTTGTAAGCCTGTAATTTGTCGCCTTTCATGTTCTTCTCTTTCGAGCCATGTATGCAACGGTTGCTGCATGACACTCTTTATCCGATTATGATAGTGATCATGCCTTTCTGTAAAAAGATTACCTGGCTGATTTAGCTGTGCCTCTTTTGGCTCTAAGGTAAGAATAGAGGGGATCACTTTTGTATTTAAGCTTTCAATTTCCTCAGCAGAAGGAAAAAAGAGTTGAAAAAGTAGAGATTGGCTTTGAGGTAAAAGAGCAGACTTAGGTGTTGAGGTACTTCTCTTAAGTAGAGTTTGTGGAGTAGATAGAGAGGGAAGCTTTTCCTTTTCTAAAGAGTAAGAGGTTTGAGAAGAAAAAGGGGGAAAAGGATTTATCTCCTCTTTTTTAACTGAAGAAAGCCTTTGCTCAGGTAGAGTCTGGGAAGAAAATTCGTTACTGCCTATATTTTTGGTTTTCTCATCGGTTGAATTTAACCTGGTCAAAACTTTAATCTGCTTAGTTTCGATGCCGCTTATACATTCGTTCCAAAGCTTTCTTATACTTTTTGATATCAAGGCTAATCCGCCAGAAAAAATGGTAGCAGCCAAGGCTATTAAGCCCTTTTTTACTCGCCAAGCATAACTAGAATGGTAAATATTTTCAGTGTAGATGGTGTAAGATCTGCCCGCTGAATCTTTTCTTACAATGGACGGTGAGCCTTGATCCTTTAAGTCGAGCGTCACACCATCTAAATCCTCCATTTTCTCAGATTTTCTAGAGGGGGATGTTTTAAAAGCATTGGCAGGTGTCATAGTTTTTCTCACTAATTAAAGAAAATTGACTTTATTATATAAAGATAGGGCTTAAATAACCAGATAAAATGCAAACCATACCAACAAATTATTATAATTAAGGCCTTTTTAAGGGAAAGCCTTTAGTTAGTAGCTTAAATTAGAAGTCTATTTATTCCCTCTTCTAAAAGCTTATCACTCAACTTGTATACTTTCCTACTTGTAAATGGCTTAAAATTGGCCCTTTTCCTGCTCTATAGAAATAAGCGAAAATTATATGAAAAACAATGTAGGCGTGTTAAATAAACCGACTTTTATCCATTAAGAGGTATTTTTGCGGGCAAGTTAGAGGAAATAACTGCAATGGAATTCTTAATTTTTTTCTTGCATAAATTGCCATTCTGCTTTTTACCATGCCTGAAAGGCGGTTCAATGGAATGAATCGCTGTATAGTTTCTTTGGCATTTCTCTTACTAAAATAGCTTGTCTAACTATCTTCATACTAAAAAATTTCCAAGTTAGAGAAAATTCTCAATTACAATTTGCAAATGTACTAAAGAAAATGTAAAATTTCTTAAGAAATATAGGATGCTATAAGCTTGGTGAGCCTTGCAGTTGGGAGCTGGCTTGGGCTAAAGCAGGATATAAACAGGATATAAAATAGCTCGATATTATTGGACGGGTTAAAGAAATCGGGTGAAGCTCCTTTTAAATTAAACAGCTAAAAGTTTTGAAGAGCGATTAAACCCATTCAATAATCGGGATGGGTAAAGATTATAAGCTACTTTTTCTTTAGTTTGGGCATTATAAGGTCTCCTTAAACATACTCTGATCTACCTAGTTAGCGATTAAAGAATTAATAGATCATACTAAATAAAGAAGCTGCCTGACTATTATTTGGCATAATGTTTTTTAAATTAAGTCTAAATTCTGTTGCTATCTAAAATGGCTCTTCACTAGAAAGTAATCAGGTGGTTTTAATAAAATCTATAGATTTTATTAAAACTTCTGTTCCTTGCCTTACATGCTAGTTTCACATAGATGAAGGCTATTTGCAAGGATTTATTAATAATCGTTAGGTTATAAGAGATGCCCTTACGCTTTATAGCTCTCTATCGCTATTAATTCAGGCAAACAGGAACATTATATTTAAAAGGCTAATAAAAGGTTGTAAGCCATTTTTAATTAAAACTTAAGAGATAGCTAGGAGTCTATACATATGCCATAGCTAAGTTGCTAATGCCAGGGGTGGCGGCAATTGAGGCTTCACTTAATCTGTCTTTTTTTTAAGGTGTTTTTGAAAGCTTTAGCTCTAAACGGGAGAAATAAGAGATGAGATATATTATTGGAATTGATCTAGGAACGACAAATAGTTGCATTTCGTATGTGGATACTCAACATCCCAAAGCTTCCATTCAATCTTTTGCGGTACCTCAGCTTCTAGGGCCCAGTCATATAGGACTACGCCATACCTTGCCCTCTTTTGTATATCTTTCAGCTCCCCTGGAGTGGCAAGGAGCAGCTTTAGATTTGCCTTGGAAAAAAAATAACGATACATTTGTAGGCTCTTTTGCCCATTCACACGGAGCTAGGGTCCCTACGCGGCTTGTTCAGTCAGCTAAAAGCTGGCTAAGCTATTCAGCTACTAATAGAAATGATAAAACCCTTCCCCCTGAAGCTAGTGAAGCGGATCGAAAAATCAGCCCTTTGGAGGCCACAGCGCATTATCTGAACCATATTCGTTATGCTTGGAACTACCTTATAGCTAAATCAAATCCTGAGGCAGAGTTTGAACAACAAGAGATTGTTCTGACAGTTCCTGCTTCTTTTGATGAAGTGGCAAGGCGTTTAACTGTTGAGGCTGCTAAGATGGCAGGATTTATTCATTTAACCTTACTTGAAGAACCCCAAGCAGCTTTTTATAGTTGGATCTCTTTACATGAAAATCAATGGCAGCAACAGATGCGGGCAGGACAAACTATTCTTGTTTGTGATGTAGGGGGCGGCACGACGGATTTTAGTTTAATAGAAGTGCAGCAAGGAAAAAGCGAGCTAACTTTAAACCGTAGAGCTGTAGGCGATCACCTGTTATTAGGGGGTGATAATATGGATATTGCTCTTGCTCACTATCTTGAAGAAAGGTTATCTCATGAGTATGGAAAAAGAGATTTTCAGCTTGTTCAATGGCTGCAGTTGAAACATCAAGCTCGGGCTGCTAAGGAAGCTTTGCTAGAAAATGCGGCATCTGCTACCGACCATTTTACAGTCTTGTTACAAGGCTCAGGTTCTGCAGTAGTTAAAGGAAGCTTATCTATCCAGGTTAAATGCCAAGAAGTGGCCCATTTATTGTTGAATGGGTTTTTTGCACAATATTCTTTTGAAGAAGCTCTTCAATTACGCAGATCTACAGGATTTCGGATGGTAGGCCTTCCCTACGAAGAAGAGCCTTCTATCACCAAACATTTAGCTACGTTCTTAAAGCGCTCGCAGGTTCAAAAAGCTCCTGACTACATTCTTTTTAATGGGGGCTCTATGAAGCCTACTATTTTTCAGCAAGCTCTTATACACTCGTTGGAAAGATGGTACTCGGGTTCACAGACAAAAATCTTGGAAAGTGTAGGCCTTGACATAGCTGTAGCCCGAGGAGCCGCTTACTATGGAAAAGTACGTCGAGGCTATGGAGTAAGAATAGCTAGTGGAATACCCAAAACCTACTATCTAGGAATTGATGTTAAAAAATTCGAGGGTACAGTTTCAAACCAAGCTTTGACCCTTTTGCCGCGAGGCGCTGAAGAAGGGGCCAGTTATCAATGTGAACATACCCTTTCCTTGCGGCCCAATGTACCCGTCTCGTTTAGCTTATATACTTCTCAAGTTCGTTTAGATGACCAAAAAGGAGATATAATAGAGATCGATAACCAAGAACTGCAGGCCATGCCTGCCATTCATACCATCTTGCGTTTAGGAAAAAAGCAGCTTTCTGAAAGTATCCTAGATAATGTACCTGTAAAGCTTCATATAAAGCTGACAGCTATCGGAACATTAGAACTATGGTTGCAATCGCTAACAACCGGGCATCGCTGGCCTTTAGAATTTCAAGTACGGCAGGCATCAGGTCAAGAAAATAATGTTTCCTCTTTAGAGTCGCAACGCCAGGATGAAAGTTTTGATTCCTCCTATTTAAAGTCATCGCAAGAGTATCTTCGCGAAATATTTACAAGCTCAGGGAAAGCAGAAAAAATGATGGAAAAATTGGAGAATTATTTAGGTAGACCACGCCTAGACTGGCCTTTAAGCCTATTGAGAGGATTGTTTGATACCTTGTTAAGCTTAGCTGATCAGCGTAAAACTTCTGCGGATCTCGAACCGCGCTGGTGGAATATGATAGGTTTTTTTCTGCGGCCTGGCTTTGGCTATCCTTTGGATGATTTTCGCATCAAAGAATTATGGAAAATTATTTTAGGAGATTTTAAGTTAGCCAAGTCTTTTGAATGCCTCATTCAGCAGTGGATCTGTTATCGCCGCATAGCGGGGGGCTTAAATAGAGGACAGCAAATTCAGCTAGCTAATGATATTTTATCCACCCTATTACCTAATAAGACTTCTAAAATTATTCTTAAAAGTAAAAATGATATCTATTCTTATTCAGAAAAAATAAGAACTTTAGCTTCATTTGAATGGCTTGATCTGTCCTTAAAAAGAAAAATAGGAGTAGCTATTCTCAGCCGCATTTGCGCTGGCGAAGCAGTGGCTGCAGATTATTGGGCTTTGGGCCGTATTGGAGCCCGTCATCTGATCTATGGATCTTTAGCTTATGTAGTCTCTAGCGAGGAGTGTTCTAAATGGATTGAGTCCTTACTTAAGCTTTCTCCCCACGATCAATTAGCTCATCTTCTAGGTCAATTAGCTAGGAAAACGGCTCATCGCGAAGTAGATCTTTCGCAAGCTACTCTAGATAATATTTTGAATGCTTTTTCCCTTCTTCCTCAGCATGAGCATTTGCAGAGAATGTTGACTCAACCTGCTACTTTAACCTTGCAAGAGCAAGAGCAGGTTTTTGGTGAGAAATTACCTGCGGGCTTAATTTTAGAAAGGTGAAAATAGGTATAAAAATATTATAAAGAGAAAAACTGTGCGAGTATAAAGCTTAGAGAAGCTAAACATTTATATTGTGATGTGAGGCAAATTTTTTAAAGGAACCTGTTTATCAGAAACCTTGGGTGGGTAAGTAATTGATAAATAAATTGTTTAAGATTAGGGAGCGGTCGGTAAGCATGTAAAAAGCGTTTCTACCTCTGGAGAAGTAGGAGAAGGTGATGAATAGCTGACAAGTTCATGGGCGCGTGATAAAGCCTTTAACATATGATGCTGAGGCTGCCGTTCATCAAAGACAAAAAGGTTTTCCTTACCTAGCGATTCAATAATCCCTGAGGCACAAAATACATCCCATAAAGGAGGCGTAATTCCACAAGTGATTAAGTGGCGCTCTGAATTTTTAAGATAATTATTCAACTGTTGCAAGGCAAGGCAGGAGGTGGCATCAATATCGCGCGCATTTTTTAGTTGTAAAATGATAACTTTAGTTTTGTTATCATCTTCTGTAATGGACTTCAATGTGGATTGAAACAAATCGGCTGCTCCAAAGAAAAGCTCTCCTTCTACTTTGATAAAACGTATGTTTTTTTCTTTATGAGCACGAGATCTATCGAGGTTAATAAGCTCACCTGCCTGGTCAAAATCATATTCGATTAGTTGTGGAATAGCGGCTTTTTTTAGATATAATGTAATCGAAATGATGATACCAATGTAGAAGGCAACATCTAGGCTAAAGAATAGGCATGACAAGATGGTAGCCCACAAAACTAAGGCATCCGAATTAGTCGCTTTCATGCATACAAGGAATTGTTTAGGATTTACAAGATTGGCAGCGGTGATTAATAAAATGGCAGCAAAAGTTGTTAAAGGAATCTTCGTGATGAAAAAGACAAAAGCTCCTAGCAATAAGGCAACAATTAATGAGTTCATAATACTAGCGAAGCGTGTTTTGGCTCCCAAGGTAGCATTAAGGTTACTGCGTGAAGCACTGCCTGAGATAGGCATGGCTCCAATAAAAGAGGCTAGTAGGTTACCCATCCCTATTCCAAAAATCTCTTGATTGATTGAGAAGGCGTGACCTGTCCCTGCAGCGATTGATTTGGCAGCCGAAGTAGTTTCCATGATACTTAAGAGCGCAATAGCAAAAGAGACAGGAAGCAATTCATTCATAATCCCGGTATTAAAAAAGAATAGCTTAACATGAGGAATAGCGTTTTTTAATTCCCCCGTGTCTTCTACTAAAAGAATTTTATGCACAGATTGCTGGGCATCAAAGGCAAAGAAATGATCAATAAAATTGCCTATAGCAGGAATTTGTAAGAGATAAACGCTTACAGCAGCAAAGATTAAAGAGAGAAAAGCTGCAGGAATACGCTGATTGGTACGTCTTAAAAAAATAAGCAAGGTTAAGCTTGCCATTCCTATCACAGTCGTAGGAATATGGATGCTACGCCATTGGGCTAAAAGATAGGCTCCTCGTTCATACAGTGAATGGACGCCGGGCATGAAGCTGAGGCCTAGTAGAACGTAGGATTGAGTAATTACCATTGCAAGGGCAGTACCGACAATATATCCTATAATAACCGTATAGCTGACAAATTGGGTAAGCCTTCCTAATTTACATCCTGCTGCTACGATCTGTAGAAAACCGGTTAAAAAGGTTAACTGAGTTAAGATTTGCAGAGCAATAATGTCACGGTCTACTCCCACCACTTCACGATAATGATGATAAAGAACTTCTGCTGTACCTGCTTGTACCAAAATAGCGATGGCGTTACTAGGGCCTACGACAAGTTGAGGTGAAGATCCTAATAGGCTCGCTAAGATAGAGGAATAGATGGCTGCAAAAAGGCCACTCGATAAAGGTAGGCCGGCAAGAAGAGCTGCTGCCATCGCTTGAGGCAAAGTAATCAAGGCCACGGTTAGAGCAGCGATTGCATCACTGCGGAAAGTGTTCCAAGAATAAGCTGAAATTTCCCTCTTTAAAAGAGAAAAGGAGATGTCATCTGAAAGGTAATTGGCGCCCATAAAAAGAAATTCGTTTTTACACAACCATATTAAATTAAATTTATAGAAAAGTCTATTTATTTTTAACGTTTAAAAATGTTATGATTTGCCAACTAAACATTAAAATCGATAAAGTTATGACCCATTTACCTAAACTAGCTATTGTAGGACGACCTAACGTAGGAAAATCCGCTCTTTTTAACCGTATCTGTAAAAAGAAGATCGCCATTGTTGATGAAGCTGAAGGAATTACACGCGATCGTTTGTATAGTAAAGCTGAATTTTTTGGTAGAGCTTTTGAAGTGATCGATACTGGCGGGATGGATTACCATTCGCAAGCAGATTTTAATGAGCATATTTTACGCCAAGCGGAAGTAGCAATTGAAGAAGCCGACACAATTGTAATGGTAGTAGACGCTCATTTGGGAATTACTAAGCTAGATAAAGAAATCTCGAAAATTTTACTAAAAACTAAAAAGCCTGTTTGCTTGGCTGTCAATAAGATTGATAATGGAGCCCAAGAATATCTGTTGCATGAATTTCACTCTCTAGGAATTAAGAAGATGATTTCAGTCTCTGCTGCGCAAGGCTGGCACATGGCTGAGCTTTTAGAGGAAGCTTTTGAAGACCTAGAGCAAAGCGACTTGCAAGCAGAAGAGGATTTGGCTACCAAAGTAGCCATTGTTGGGCGTCCCAATGTAGGGAAATCCTCACTTATTAATTTTTTATTAGATGAAGAGCGGTGCATTGTGAGCCCCATTCCAGGTACGACTAGGGATAGTGTAGATGTCTCTGTAACGCACCAAGAAGATCATTTTCGCCTAATTGATACAGCCGGTATACGACGCAAGCATGCTGAACATGAAGTGGTAGACAAATTTGCAGCTATTCGTACGGAAAGGGCGATTGAACGTGCAGATATTTGTGTGTTGATGTTAGATGCTCAACAGGGCATGACCGTTCAGGATAAGAAGATTGCTAATAAAATTGAAGAAAGTGGTAAAGGATGCATTCTGGTATTTAATAAATGGGATCTGGTCAAAGGGTTTCGTATGGAGCATTGTTTAAAAGATATTAATGAGGAGGTCTCTTTTCTACGCCATTGTCCTAAGATCTTTATGTCGGCTACCACCGGAAGGAATGTTGAAAAGCTCTTTGAAGAAATCAAAAGCGTGCAAGAGCATTCTTTAAAACGTATTCCCACGCATCAGCTTAATAAATTTATTGAAAGCGCGCTACAGAAGAATCATCCTCCCATGATCGGCGGTAAACGCTTAAGGATTTACTACATGGCGCAAGTTGATGTACAGCCCCCCAAGTTCATCCTCTTTGTTAATTATCCTGACCTGATGAGTGAAAGTTATAAGAAATATCTCTATAATCAGTTCCGTGAAACTTATGGATTTTTAGGAGTTCCTTTAGAACTGTATGTAAAAGGAAAGAAAAAAACTACTTTCTCTGAAAGAAAGGCCAAAAGTCAGCTTCAATCTCCTGCAAAGCTTCAAGAAGATGATGAAATCGTACAGGCTTACGAGGATTTTGAAGAAGAAGAAAACACCTTATAAGTTCCCTGGTATCCAATAATTTTAAAATAGAAAGCTTCTTTTAGTCCTTTACCCTTTATTTATAGCTGATGGCTTCTATAATCATTTGTAATCAAGTTCGAAAATTTTATAAAGAGGCATATTTGCTTAACCGCTCTTTGTTAGTTGTGATTACCTCTAGATTAAAAAGAGGAGAGGGGAGATAAATGCTTTCTGAAGAAAAACTAAGCAAACAGACTTTCCCGGTTAGCTGATGAATGAGATAAAGCCTTTTCCCTGTTTTGCTTTACATGTTAAAAATGAAACCCCTTTAGATGAAGCATGGGAATCGCTGCAAGAGGCAGGCTTAACCCCTCTTTATATAGAAGAAGATTTTAAAGCTTTTCCTCGCATTTATATTTTGGCAGAGAATGAGCTGACCGTTAAGTCTTTACTTAAGCTTTTCCCTTTCATTCAATTTGTTGAGCTTAGTGAGCTAGGAGAAATTGATTGGCAGTCACAATGGGAAGCTCATGGCCTTAATTTTTATGATGGCTGCGTGCATATTGATTTACCGCATGCCTGCTCTTCTTACGGAAAGCAGCTTAAACTTAGGCCAGGAGCTGGCTTTGGGGACCTTTCTCATCCTACTACCCGATTAATAGTGGATATGTTAAATGATAATGTATGGGGGAAAGAGGTCGTAGATATCGGCTGCGGCAGTGGAGTCTTAGCTTTATGTTCAGTCGCTTTAGGAGCAAAACATGTGTATGCTCTGGACATTGATCCTGAAGCTTTAAAACATTGCCAAGAGAATGCTCTGCTAAATAAGATGCAGGATAAGGTAACCATTAGCCTCCCTCAAGATTTTATACTCTCTTCTCTCTCTGCACCGCCTGTAATTTTAATGAACATGATTATGACTGAGCAGCAGAATGCTTGGGAAGCATTGAAATGTCTTCATGGTCGCCATGATATTTGCCTAGTATCAGGTATCTTATCTGAGCAAAAGCAGGATTACATCCATTTAGCCCAAGCTTGGGGATGGAAAGTGCTTAAAGAGCAAGAGGAACAAGGGTGGGTAAGTCTACAATTTGAACCCTCCAAGTACTAATGTTACCCACTAAGAAGCCATTCAGGCTAAGTAATAAACAGGAAAAGGTGCCCTTCAAATAAAGGTAAATATTTAAGATTTAAAAGATATAATGCGCTTAATAAACACTAAGTCTGTATACCCTATCCTCTAAAAGCTGTCTCTCTACTTAAGGAAATGGTTTTATAAAGTATGGAGTTACATAAGGAGTTGCTTAAAACTGTATAGAAGGGGGGGGGGGGAGACTTCTTAATCGATCTTTCATCGATTAGCTGGCGCGTATTACGTAGCTCACCGTCTTAGCGTTTAATTAGAAAGTAGAACCTTGCCTTCTAGCGGACGAGTAACCCCATTACCCTAGCGTTTTACTTAACGTAATTTGAATGTGTTATTCAGAAGGTAGCAGTTTGTTAGCCGCGTTCCTTAATCCCCGTCTAGAAAAACTTGGAGATTCATCTAAGCCTTCTTTTGGTTGCCTAACACGAGTTGGTAGAAAATTATGTCTTGTTTGTAAGTCTTACATCGCTGTCGAGATAAGCTCAAACATCCTCCTCGGATTCTGGCTCATATTCTTGAATCCATGCGAGTGTTTCTGGATCATCGTACTCCTCGGCGTAATCCTTAAGGTTTTGATACTGTTCTTCATCTGCCTCTTCAAGCCAGTCCTTTACAAGGTCTTGTTTAAGATTAGCAACTGCCTCTGATTCCAATACTTTTGCAATGCGTTCAGGATCATCTAAAATATCAGATGTCAGTTCACCAATTTTTGAATTATATGTGTTAAGAGTGTAGTCTAGTTCTGTTTCCGAATCATAATAATCAAACTCTGGCACTTCTTCAGATAATTGAGCACGGTGTTCAATAAGTGTCATCAAATCTACAACGATTTCTCGCTTGTCCTCATCGATTTCATTCATTTCTTGATTCCAACCGAAATGGAGTGTTTCAATCAATTCTATCACAAACTCCTCCATCTTCTCTTGTGGATTGTTGTAATTGAGATGATCCAAAAGATCCGCGGCTGTTATTTCTTCTGAGTGGAAGGGTTTTATGGATAAATCACCTTCATACGTTAGAAATAATTTCACCATTTGTAGATCTAAGCGAACAACAGCGATTTGTAAAGGGGTTAATCCGGCTGTACTTAATGTATTAGGGTTTGCCCCTCTCTGTAGAAGTAACTCTGCCAGTTGAATATTTCCCGTATAGGCCACATTATGTAGGGGCGTTTCCCCCCAATAGTCCTCCATATTAACCAAAGCGCCTTTATCAAGCAAAAGCTCCACCACATCAGTTGCCTCTACCAATATACCTAAGTGCAGAAGTGTTTCTTCGCAGTCATTGCAAAAATTGATCATCTGCGGTTCTTCATATTGATCCAATAGTATGTATAAGCAGTCTCTTCGATTTAACAAAACGGCTTGATGTAGGTATGATGTATCATTACGGGGGAGGGGTTGAAAGGATGGATTTTTAATCCACTCTCCTTCATCATCTAAATAATCGGGTTCTTCGTAAAAGCCCGCGGACCAATATTTAGCTACATGTCCGCAGAACCTTTCCATAGGTGATTCTTCTTCAACTTCTTCTGACTCGCTGTAGCTAAAGTCTTCTGAAGAATCATCTTCGCTATTTACACCCCAATCGATAGACGATTCATCGGAAGAACTTTCTTCGGAAGAGAGATCGGCATTCTGCCGATGCTGACTATAGCAGGCCGATTCAGAAAGAAGGAGTAAAGTCCCTGCCTCTGGATGATGAGCAGGCTCGCCTAGCTTGAAGAGTGCCTTGAGCGCTTCTGGACTATTATGAAAAATTGCCAGCATCACATTTGAGTCAACCGCACGCTTTTGCATGGGTCCTTCATTTCTATGTTCTAGAAGGGCTTCTAACAATTTTTTGTCTTCCGTCACAATAGCCATCGCTACGATAGACTCAAAAACAGGAGCTGTGGAAAGCTCTTTTGCATGCTCTAAAAGATCTGGTTCTAGTTTTTCTTTATGAAGGGAGAACCATTTCGCTAGAACAGCGATTGGACTATTAAATTCAAGATACTTAGGAAGTTTTTTCCAGAAATTGAGTGTCTTTTGTTTAATGCAAGATAAGCGCCAATCGTCAAGCCAAAAAGCCATCAGACCATGCTCAAAGAAGAGATCATGGCTAAAAACGTATCTACCATCTTTGAGCACTACAATAGATGTTTGCTTCAAGGCAACAACATTTCTAGTCCTCTCCAGAGATTGAGCTAGCGTGCTTGCCAACTGCTTCCAGACCATTTGCCTTTCCTTACCCAAGTTTTTGTCTCGTCCCTTTACTACCTGCTTTATTAATTGAGCATCTAATGCCGTATTTTTAGCTTTTACAATGCGATTCAATTCCTCTTGGTTTTGAGAAATTAACTCAAGGATAATTTTTAAATAAAAAGGGATTCTAGCAAGCTCGATGAGGGGACCGATCTCTTGATACGGTTTCAATTGAGGAAACACTTTAAGCAGAGCCTCTATTGGCAAAGGCTGCACATCCAATCGATGGCTTACCTGTTGAATAGCAAGCTCATCGTATGCGATAGGGGTTAAGGTCAAAATAACTGTGCGCTGTGACTGTAAAAGAGAGCGAAGGAGATGTTGTACGTCATCTTTTGGGAAAGGAGGCAGCAGCGCTTCTGCACTATCAAGTACAATCAGGCGCACCATTTCTACCTGTTCTAATACTTTCAGAATCTTTTTCTTAAGCTTGATATCTTTAATCAGTGCTTCGGTGGAAATGAAAAGATATTCGAGAGGAAGGCGTTTTGCTAGAGCTTGTTTGACCAATCCCGACTTTCCTATGCCTTTATCTCCGACAACCGTCACCAATCCTGGCTTGCTCATCGCGTGCTCTAACTCGTCTAGCTCTTTCCTTCTAATGATTTGATTTTCACACGTATAAGAAATATTCGATAACGTTGCTTCAGTCACTCCCTGTAATTTCACCGCATCATGAAAGCGGATTTGATAGCTATCCATTAACTCTATCAGTATGTCATTTGTCAGCTCTGATGTATTCCTTGACCCTTTGTGATTGTGTACAAACCATTCCCCTATCGCATAGTATAAATGAGGGAATAATTGACCTGGGTGGACTTCCCCAAAGCGCTTATCACAGATTATTGATAGATTTGCGATAATGGATTTGATTAAAGGATCGTAATCTTTTTCACCTACTTTAAAACGGAAGGAACGCAAAAATTGTTGGAATAATGCCTTTTTACGTTTTTCTACAATTTCTGGATACAACTTCTTATCTTTTAGATAGTCCCATGCTTGATCCTCTATAATAGTATAAAAATTTTTTCCTTTGATTCTTCTAGTCTGTAAATTAACGGATTCTTTTCCTTCAATAAATTTTTCGGAAAAAACATCGTTTTTAACACATTTATTAAGAGTAGAATCCAAGGTTGTGTTAGTATAGATGATACTTTCTCGGTCCTCATCCTTTAGTGTTGGATATTTCTCCTTTAGACTCAACCAGCCATGAAAGAATTTTCCTATATGCATTTTTGCATTTTTACTATTCTTTTTTTTTGTTTTCTCATTCTTTTTATTGATAAAAAGTTCAGCTGAAATTTTGGCCTCGTAATGCTTTACCTGAAATGCTTGCAATTTACAATCAATGTTTTTTTCGTTTTTGTGAACAATGATAATATCGTCTAAATTGCCATTGCCTTTTGCCTCAAACATAGCTTCAAATGAAGTGCGTTGTACTAACAGTTCCGTTATTTTAGCTATAAGCACTAATAGCTGATAAATTGTTCCACGATAGCCTGCTTGCAACAAAGGGTCCATTTCAAATTCTTTAGGTTTAGCTGAGGGAGGCTTTTTATCAATAATTTCACCGATTCGTGGATTCATGACTACATGAGGGTCTTGTTCCTCAAGCCTCAAAAAGTGATTGGTACCATTATGAAGAATCGGGATAGGATGACCTGGCTGCTTCTTTGTAACGCGCGATCTATCCTCCAAAAACACCTGAATATTCATCTGAAATAGTTCATTAATGATATCTATCGGTGTCTTAAAATCCTCACCTTCCAACCTACGTGCAAAAGGGATATATCCACGTCCTATTTGAAGATAATATTTAACGTATGCTTTGTAAATGGATTCATCTGAACAGTAACTAATAATTTCCTTATCTATCTTCATTCTAGTTTGATAGGCGTTGGAAAATTCTTGCGCGAGTGTTGATTCATTACCTTGTAATAGCTCTAACAACTCATCGGGCCTTCGACCTTTAGTATCCTCTTTCCCCAATTCTTCGCGGGCCTTATTGATAAGTTCTCTCAATATATTTTCACTTTGAGCAAGTTTTTTGATCAAGGCCCGAAACTCTTCCTCAACAATATTCTTAAAGGCTTCCTGTTCAGCGGAATCTTCATGTCCTCCTGTGCATCCTAGATAAAGAAATTGTCGGATTTCAGATGCAAATGCCTTCCTTACATCCTTGTCTTGTGCTTTTGCTTCTAACTTTTTTATCAGGCTATCGCGGCTTAAATTTCTTTTATTCACGGCATGAAAGAAACAATCCCGGTCTCCTGGTACATTACGGACCTTGTAATTCAAAGTTTTTCCTTGTGATAGACGCCAAAAGGTCCGACCCTGCAAAGAGCCTTCGACGTTTCCACTAGAATTTGGAGAATTTGCCTGTAAACACTTCTTGTACTCATGTACTTGCAGCTGCCAGGCTAATAAATGATCGCAGGATGACATATCCATACCTGTTTTTAATAAAAATTATTTATCAGGATGGCTACAGATTTTTCTTACATGCCATCATATACATTAAGTGGGCATGGTTTCATAAGTAGATTTTTATTTCAAGCGTTCATTAAACAAATTTATTGCCCTACATTCTACAAGCCAAAATAGTAGGGTGATATTATTTTAACATGCAAAAGGCGGATTTTAGAGAGGTCAGTTGATCGTCCAAGGCGTCTTCAGAAATGGTTATCGTGTCTGAATTTTTTTATTAAATTTTTGAATATTAAAAACTAAGAAAAAACTTTCAAATTCGGGATTATTTGCATAAATATTTTTGGTCTAATCACACCTATTGGGGGGTTACAAAGACCTAGAAGGGGTAACGAATATTCCTTGGATAAAAAGGATTTAGGAGATAAAAAGAATGAGAGCCTAAGTACTGCATTGTATTCTTGATTGCATAAAGCATTAGCTAAAGGCATATTGAAGCAGCCTTTTAAGCAATCCCTAAAAATGTGATATCGAGAAAAAATTAGGAGGCTTTACAAAAAAGCTGATGGTCATCTCAAAAAATACGAGAGGCTCTCAGTAGAGTCCTTAGGAGGCTTTTAAGAGAATAAGCTCTTTTTTATTCGCATTTATTCTTGCCGCAGGCACAGCTATCAGGGCTAGAAGCTTTTTCTTCGCCAGAAGAGGCGCCTTTTCCGTAATCGTTAATGTAAAATCCCTTTCCTTTGAATGCTAATCCAATCCCTCCTCCTGGGCCTCTTTGCAAGGTAGGCTTTCCACAAGATAGGCATATTTTCAAAGGTTCTTCGCTAATCTTTTGAAAGGCTTCATGATTAGCATTACAACTTGTACAATGATAGGCATATGTAGGCATAACTGCTCCAAAAAATAATCCGGAAGCCATCATTGCTGGCTTCCGGTTAGGTTAAGACTTTCTAGCTGGTATTTTTACATCATGTCCATGCCGCCCATACCACCCATACCGCCCATGCCACCCATACCCATACCACCCATGCCACCCATATCGCCCATACCGGGGGCGCCGGCCATAGCAGATTTAGGTTTTGGTTTATCGGTAATCATTGCAGCGGTAGTTAAAAGAAGAGAGGCTATCGAAGAGGCGTTAATTAAAGCTGTTTTAGTTACACGTACAGGATCGATTACGCCTGCTTTAATCAAATCTGTAAACTCATCGGTTAAGCCGTTATATCCTAAGGCTCCCTTAAATTCATAGACTTTTTCGGCAATTAAATTCCCTTGCTTGCCGCAATTATTGGCAATAGCCGTAGCTGGTGCATAAGCAGCTTGAAGGACTAGATTTACTCCGATTGCTTCATCGCTAGATAATTTGAGTGATTCTAAGCTCTTGATAGCACGTAAAAGAGCTACTCCTCCCCCTGGAACAATTCCTTCTGCTACTGCTGCGCGCGTTGCATGAAGGGCATCTTCCACTCGAGCTTTTTTCTCTTTAAGTTCTGTTTCGGTAGCTGCTCCTACATTGATGACAGCCACTCCGCCTACTAATTTTGCTAAGCGCTCTTCAAGTTTTTCTTTATCGTAAGTTGAGACAGCTGGATGATTGATCTGAGCTTTAATTTGATTTTCTCTTTCTTTAATCTTTTTCAGCTCACCGGCTCCATCAATAATTACTGTTTCTTCTTTAGAAACTTTGATTGTCTTAGCGTGTCCTAAGACTTCGCTATCTACTTGATCAATGCGGAGGCCTGTTTCTTCGGAAACTAACGTTGCACCGGTAAGAATAGCCATATCTTCAAGCATAGCCTTACGACGATCTCCAAATCCTGGGGCCTTAACGGCGCAAATGGGAAGACCGGCTTTAAGTTTATTGACAACTAAAGTGGCTAAAGCTTCTCCGTCTACATCATCAGCGATAATAAGAAGAGGCCTTGTTCCTTGTTCCATCACTTTTTCTAGAAAAGGCACCACATCTTTAACTGTAGATAATTTTTTATCGGTGATTAAGATAGCGGCGTTGGATAATTCTACCGTCATGTTTTCTGGGTTAGAAACAAAATAAGGAGACAAATAGCCCTTATCAAATTGCATGCCTTCGACCACATCCAATGTGGTTTCAATACCTTTGGCTTCGGCTACTGAAATAATGCCATCTTTGCCAACTTTTTCCATTGCTTCGGCAATAATGGCACCTATACTACTATCATTATTAGCAGAAATAGTAGCAATTTGCTTGACTTCTTCGGGAGTATTAATAGGGCAAGCTAACTGATCTAAAGCTTGGCAAGTTACATTCACTGCTTGATCCATGCCGCGCTTGATCATCATGGGGTTGGCACCAGCAGTCACATTTTTAACACCCGCACTAAAAAGAGCTTCAGCAAGCACAATGGCTGTAGTCGTTCCATCGCCAGCTATATCGGAAGTTTTAGAGGCCACTTCTTTAACAAGTTGTGCGCCCATATTCTCAAATTTGTCTTTCAAAGTAATTTCTTTAGCAACGGTTACTCCGTCTTTGGTAGATAGTGGAGAACCAAAGCCTTTGTTGATCACCACATTGCGTCCTTTGGGACCCAGGGTTACTTTGACTGCTTTAGCTAAAGTCCGCACACCTTTAAGGATGGACTTTAGAGCTTCTTCGTTAAATTGCAATAGTTTTGGCATAAGTAGAGCTCCTTAAAGTTTGAATGGGAATCACAGTTAAGCAAGAATACCAAGTATATCATCTTCAGACATGATTAGAAGCTCATCTTCTTCATCACTACTTTTGATTTCAGTCCCCGCATATGAACTGAATAAAATGCGATCACCCACTTGTACATTAAGGGGCTCTCTTTGTCCTTCATCGTTTAATTTACCAGGACCGGCAGCTACAATCACTCCTTCTTTTGGTTTTTCTTGTGCTGAGTCTGGCAGTAGGATACCACCTTTGGTAGGCTGAGGTTTAGAACGTTTAATTAAAACGCGATTACCAAGAGGTTTTATTTTTGTCATAGCACAATGCTCCTATTTAGAAAAATTGTTTAGGGAGATACGGATTCTAGGTTTTAGTGTAATTTTTGTCAATAGAAGGATAATCGTTTTTAGCAGTTTGTCTATGAGAGTGCTAATCTTCTGCGTAGGAAGAAATTAAATATTTTTTTCTTTGATGAGCAAATTTTTCTCTTTCTTTTTCGTGAAGGCTACGCAGCTTCCAGACAATATTTTTTTCTTCTTTTATAATCTGATAGACTTTGTCTGTCCCATTAACTTTACAAAACATTGCCTTGCGATCTTGTGAATTAGCTAAAGCTTCTTTAAATTCTTTGGGATAAAGGCTTTTTAAGATTCCAATGAGCAAATATTGAGTACTGACGGGCTTATATGTTAAATGATTAGTAATAATGATGATGACACCTTTGCAATCTTCGTTGGCAAACCTTCCATAGAAAGGGCGATAGTAAAAAGGCTCAAAGTAAACACCTGGAAATTTTTGGCTATTGAGGTGATGGGCAAAGATCTTAGCATCAATCCAGGGAGCCCCCAGGACTTTAAAAGGAAGGGTATAACCTATGCCCGTATTTACCATTTGCAATTCTCCTAAGATGCCAGTCACAGGATAGTAATAAGCTGTAGTGGCCTCAGGGATATAAGGACTAGTAGGAATCCACGGAAGGCCTGTGTCTTGAAAAGTCATATTCCTGTGCCATCCTCGCATGGGAATAACTTCAAGCTGGCAACCTACCTTGCCTTGATCATTAAAATAGCGCGCCAGTTCACCGACTGTCATTCCATGGCAATAAGGAACATTAATGTAGCCTACTATCGAGCGCCACTTCTCTTCTAGCAGAGGGCCATCAATCACCTTACCATTAATAGGATTAGGGCGATCAAGAACAATGACAGGGATCTGACGTTTTGCTGCCTCCTCCATTACGTAAAATAGGGTGGTGATATAAGTATAAGAGCGTGACCCGATATCCTGAATATCGTAAAGAAGCAGATCTAGCTGGGCGAGCATTTTATCTGTCGGGCGACGCGTGGCGCCGTGCAGGCTAAAAATAGGAATACCAGCAGAGTCTTTTTCATCTTTTATAAATTCGGAGGCATGCGCAGAACCTGTGATCCCATGTTCGGGAGCAAAAAGAGCTGCAAGAGTAAAATCGTATTGCTTAGCATGAGATTGGAGTAAAGAAGCAGTGGATTTCATTTGGCTGTTGACAGCAGTATGATTAGTAATTAACCCAATTCTCTTGTTTTTAAGTAGGTGAACGTAATCTTTTGTAAATAAAAGATCTGCGCCAACCTGAACTTGCGGGCCTGCTTGTAAGTAATTAGCTAAAAAATTAACGAGGATAAACAAGGAAAGAAAATAGCGCATATTTAAGCAAGGATATCTAAGGGTTTAAAAAAAGCAAGTGAAATAGAATATACAAAGTAAGCAATAAAAATCCTAAAAGTTTCTTTTTTACCTTTTCCAATGAAGGATACATGAATGAAGGATGCATGCAGGAGTATTAGCTAAAATTCAGGGGCTCAAAAGCAGAACTTAATCGGGAGCGATAGATAAGGGAATAAGAAAATCATCTTCATCTCGCTGTTGCTTTTTTTAAGGTCATCTTTAAACTTATTCTTTTTTCAAATACCCGGATGCTTAATCGTCTATTCGTGCTTAAGAATCAGCTTATTCTGCTGCTAATAAGCCTAAAGATTCCTTCACAATTAGTTAAATAATCTGAAATTTATCCCTATCATCTTTTTTTAGTACCGCCATGTTGGCCGGGAACGCAAAATTTTCTTAGCCAATTAAAGATCCTAATAACTTTATGCTTTTAACGTAACAAGGTAATAAGATTGATGACTTTTTAATGATTGTGTATATAGATCATTATTGTTTGATGCAAATATCTCTTCCATAGTATGCTTGTTATTAAATAATCATTTAATAATCTCTCTGTTTGATTTTTTAACCTTAATTTCAATGAAAAAGGAAAAAGCGATGGGAGTAAATTTCAATCCTAGCTTTAGTCACCTACCTAATGAGCTACAAGCAGCTATCTTTAGTTGGTTGCCAGAAAAAGATTTAGGCATGGCCGCATTAGTCAGTAAGCCCTGGAAACAGTTAGCAGAAGACTCTTTTTTATGGAAAAAGCTATTTTGCCGTCGCTGGAGCAACCTTACCCAAATTAAAGCTTCCCGCTTCGGCTGGAAAAAGATTTATAAGAAAAAGTATGTTCCTGGAAAGCTGCGCTCCTCTTTTTCTCCTGAACATTTTCATCATCAGATGCATAAGCTTCCTTTGGCTGGCTCCCCAGAGATTTTAGAATTAAAGGTCAAGAAAGACCTAGCCTTTTTGAAAATGACAGCGGGGACAGCCCAGCTCTATAAACTGAACAGAAAGACAGGTAGGCTGATTTTTGATAATTTAAAGGATAAGCATGCCCATTTAATCCATTGGAAAGGCAACCATCTTCACTTG